>CAYQCZ010000116.1:0-10034 GCA_964415955.1 uncultured Verrucomicrobiota bacterium
CACCGGCCTGCGCCAGGCGGTTTGTGGGGTTGGAATCGCCGGGGGCGGCGGCCCCGGACATGCGATTGGTGGGCGAGCCATCGGCCATGGATGCGGGGGCGTTGGTTGAACCGCTGCCAGCCGCTGCGGCGATCTCCTGCTCCAGTTGCCGCGCCAGTTCATCCACCTGCTTTCGCGCCTGGCGAAGCGATTCGACCTCGTCGCCGAGCACGCTGTCCGCCGCGCGTTCGACGCTCCTGCGAAGCTGGTCGATGCCTTCACGGGCGATCTCCTCGCGTTTGGTGGCTTCGTTCATGAAGCTGCGGGCAAGCAGTTCGCTGGACATCTCCAGGGCGTTGTTGACGCGTTCCTGATCGAACTGTCGGATGGTTTCGTAGAGCTGGCGGGAAAGCAAAGGCTCGGCGGCCTCGGACTGTTCGGACACCTGCCGCATCTCCTGAACCAAGTTTTCCACGGCTTTCTTTTGCTCTTTGAGTTCACCGGCGACGGACTTGCGGTCATCAGAATCACTCAGGCGCTTGCGTTCCGTCTGGTCCATGGCCTGCATTTGTTTTCCAAGCTGCTCCTGCTTCTCGGAAAGCTCGCGTGCCTGCTGGCGCATGTCGCGCATGGCATCGGCAAACTGGCTGCTCGTGCGCTTGCGGAAATCCTCGCGCATCTCGGACAACTGACGCTCCGCGCGCGTGCCCGCCGCCAGAGCCTCAGACGGTTTGCCCTTTTCCAGGTTTTCGGCGGCGTTGCGGACATTCTCGCGGGTTTGTTCGAGCTCCTTGCGGGCCTCGGCCATGTTCGACTGGTTTTCAGGCCGGTTCATGCGCTGTTGAAGCTCGTCGAGGTCGGCCAGCATCTGCTGCTGCTCTTCGCGCAGGCGTTTGAGACGGCGTTCGATTTCGTCGCGTTCCTCGTTGTTCTTCGCCTCCTGGAGGGCGGTCTGGAGCTCCTTGATCTTCTCGTTCAAATCCTGCTGGCGCTGGGCCAGTTCCTTGAGGCGGTTGAGCACCTGTAGTTCCTCGCGCTGTTCGGGCGTCTGCTCTGCCTTCGCCATGCGCTGGGACTCATAACGTGTGTTCTCCTCCTTGAATTCGAGATCATTGAGCTGGTTCTGCCGCTGCTGGTCGCCGCCGCCGCCCTGCTGGCTCTTTGAACGGCTGACCTGATGCTCGCGTGAAGACAGTTTCGACAATTGTCGCAAGGCTGACTGTGCTTCGGAGGAAGCCTGTGAAAGTGCCTTCAGTGAGTTCTTTTCCTCCGCCTCGGTGAAGCCTTGAAGCGCCTTTTCCATGTGGCCCTGAGCGGCCTCCAGAACCTGCTTCGTCTTTTCATCCTGCGCCTGTTCAGCGGCTTGTGCGGCCTGATCGATCGCAAATTGCTGCGATTCCCGGAGCGTGCCGGCGTCCGCCTTGAACTTGGGCGAGGGTTCGGGTCCGCGCTCTCGTCCTTTCAATTTCCATGTGGCCACCACGATTTGTTTCTGCACATCGCCCGCCTTCTGGCCCTGTTTCTTTTTCTGCTGCTGGCTTTCACCCGGATCCTGCTGCGGTCCCTGACGGAAGATCTCCTCAAACGGACGCACATCGGCGAAATACAAATCACCCACTGTGCGACGAGGCTTGCCATCCGGCCCCATGTCTTCGGCCCACAAGTGATACGTCAGCAACTGGTCGGCCTCGGCCTTCAGCTCCTCCATGGAAATCGTTCGTCCGGCCTGCACCTTTTCAAACGGCTTCGATTGGTCTGCCAGGGTGATTTCCTTGGTGGTGCCATCCTCCAGCGTGTAGGCGAGGCCGAAGGCGCGCAGACCAAAGTCATCAGACACCTCGGCGCGGAAATCGATTTCCTCGATGGGCGACACGCGCAGGTCCTTGCGTGGCGTCACAAATTTCATTTCGGGCGCGCGGTTGCGGTTGACGTCGATCTGGATGGAGGGCGGCACCTTGTTCTGGCGGCCATCGTGATCGACGAGGCGCAGTTCGTAGCGCTGGCTCTCCAGCAGTTGCATGTCGATCAGGTAGGTGTTGGGCCGGGAAGGATCGGCCCGCAGCTCAAGGGATTGTTTGTCCGAGGCGACAAGCACGGCCTTGGCCACCTGCTTGTTCAGATGGAAGGCGTATCCGAGCTTCGTGCCTTCGACGGCGCTCACGCGGCGGGTGTCCTCGATCTTTTTTTCGGGAAGGCCCGTGTATTCGGGATAATTCAGTGTGGCATCGGCACGGACGAGATTGGGATGTTCAAACACCGTGACACGGAAATCGCGGGAGCGGCTTCCGCCGTATTCGATGTGGTAGATCAGGTCGGTGTTGACCTCGGGAATGCTGCCGCCGAAGACCGGATCCTCGAGATTGCGTGCCAATGGAATGCTGCGCTGGGTCTCCGGTGTGGTGCCCACCACGAGCATGGCTTCGCGGGGCAGCCGTCCATCGAACCGCGCCATCACCACAAGGCCGTTGCCTTTTTCCACGGAAGTGTCGCCGGGCGTCACGGTCAGGCCGTCCTTGCCAACGGCTGCCATGGCCGCGCCTGGTTGATGGGCCTGCTGGGAGGCGCGGTGATGGCCGAACAGCACCAATGCCAGGAGCGCCAGCGCAACGTGATGCGAGCACTGCACAAAGAACACCTGCTCGTCGATGTGGCGGTTCCAGGGATGGCGTTCGTTGTGCTGGAGCGCCTCGTCGATGACCCGTTGCTGGAGGTAGCCAAACTGGCCGGTGCCGGGATCAGGCTGCTGCTCGATGGCGGCCAGCAACAGCGTGCGCAAATGCGGGTCGCGATGTTCGACCTGCTGCACGATCCAGTTGAAATCCGGACGGATCGTGCGGCTCCAGCGCCATGCCGCCACGGCTGCAAATGCACCGAGGACCGCCAACGCCACAAACGCGTGATCCAACTGGACCAGACCGCGCCAGCGGGCCAGCAGCAGCATCGTGGCGCCTGCGGCCAAAACCGCCCAGATCACCGCCATCGCCCGCCAGAAACGAAACTGCCGATACGCCACGGCGATGGGTTCCAGTTTCTGGATGAGCTGGGGGGCGATCATGCGGTGTGCAAACACTAACGCGGCATCCGGCTCAAAGTTCCGGTCTTTTCCGCGATTACGCTACCATTGCTAATCCAAGCGGCGGCCGCGCGCAACCACGGAAACGGTGAACCCTTCAACCTGAACCTGTTCAACTGCGGCAGCCGTCCGCAAACACCGTCCGCAAACAACGCCCTTCCCATTTTCCACGCGGGCACTAAGTTGGCGTCATGCGAAGTTTGATTGGTCTCATGTCCGCCGGCACGCTGTTCATCAGCCCCATGCTTCAGGCGGATGAAATCCAGCTCAAAGGCGGTGCCTCCATGCAGGGCCAGGTGCTCGCCGAGAAGAAGGATGTCGTCGTGCTGGATGTCGGCTACACGGTGCTTGTGGTGCCGCGGGAGCAGATTGCCAACGTGGTGCGCACTGGCGATGCCGCCAAGGCAAAGAGCGACACTGGCAAGCCCGTGCCAGAGGAACCCACAGCAGGTTCCAGCGACCATCGGGGGATGTATCGCGTGGCCAAGACGCCACCACCAGAACGTGACGTGCGCGACCTGGTCAAGCAACTGGGCGAGGCCGTGGTTCAGGTGCGCACACCGGGCGGATTAGGGTCGGGCTTCATTCTCAACGAGGAAGGCTACCTGATCACAAATTTCCACGTCATCGAGGGCGAGACAGCCATTTCCATCGAGGTCTATCATCAGAAGGGCGGACAGCTTGAGCGCAAGAGCTATAAAGACGTGCGCATCGTGGCCATGAACAAGTTTGCCGACCTGACGTTGTTGAAAATTGACGACAAGGACGCGCCGCCGTTCAAGAGCATCACCCTGGGGGATTCCGACGCACTGGCCGTGGGCGAGCGTGTGTTTGCCATCGGCAGTCCGTTGGGACTTGAGCGGACGGTGACCGAGGGCATTCTCAGCACCAAGACACGGCAGATGCAGGGTTCGCTGTATCTCCAGACCAACACACAGATCAATCCCGGCAACAGCGGCGGGCCGCTCTTCAACATGCGCGGCGAGGTGGTGGGCGTGACCAACATGAAGATGACCTTCGGCGAGGGACTCGGCTTCGCCATTCCTGTCGAAATGGTGAAGTTCTTCCTCGACCACCGCGATGCCTACTCCTACGACAACGACAATCCCAGCAACGCCTATCGCTACCTCGAACCGCCCAAGAAGATGAAGGCGGCTGCCGCGCGGGAGTGAGGACGGATCAAGGCAATCCTCCCATGTCAGTTTCGTCTGGCTGCCGCAGGTGCTGCCAGCAGGTAGGCCACCAGATCGCGCAACTGGTCCGCCAGGAGCAGTTCCCCGAAGTTGTCCGGCATCAGCGAGGTTCCGGATGACCGTCGCGAGACGACCTTCTGCTTCTCGACCAGAATTTCTTTGCCGGTTGCATCCACCACCACCATCGCCGCGTCCTCCTCGCGTCGCAGAAGCCCGCTCAACACATCGCCATCCTGCAACGTGATGATCTGGGAACGGAAGGCGTGATCGACATTGCGGTTGGGATCGAGGATGTCCTCCAGCACGCGTTCCAAGCCCCGGCTGCCGATGCCGTCCAGTTGCGGTCCAACCAACGCGCCCTGGCCACCCAACTGATGACATACGGCGCACGTCTGGTTGAACACGACCGCGCCATTTCCCAGGTCGGCCTTGGTCCTGTCGAAGGCGGCTTTCCGCTCGTCGATCAATGCCTGTCTTGCTTCCGTGTTAGCAGGCAAATCCTTCACAAGTGCAGCCAGACGGTTTTCCCAATCGCGCGGGTTGGCGGCCTGGATGCGGTTGCGCGTGCCCGTTCTTGCGAACAGTTGACCTGGCAGCAATCCTTTTTCGCCCGCTGACAGCAGGGCCTCCGCGCCATCGCGGCTGGACGCCAGGTTGTTGGCCCATTGCAGTTGAGTGCGCGTTGGCACTGACTTGAACGCCTGCACAATGGCAGCCAGGGCGTCTGGTGAACGCACCTCGCTGAGCATCAGGCCGAGCCGCTCGCGGTAAAGCAGCGGACAGGAATCGCTGACAATCTGGCGCGCAAGCCCGGCAGTCGCCGCGTCGCGGTCCACGGCCAGCCATGCGCGGCCCAGCGCTTCGAGCGTGTCGGGATCGGCGAGATCGTGGCGCACCACTCGGTTGCCATCGGGAACGGGTGCGGCCCAATCGCCAAGCTGTTGTGCCAGTTCCTTCACCTGCAAACGACCCACGAGATCAAGCGCACCGATCATCCAGTCCCGCATCTTGCGTGGAGGAAATTCCGACGGGCGAAGCGCGGACAACTCCGGCTCGAAGCCGCCGAACGCCAGCCATGCATATGCCCTGCCGGCATCGCCGTCCACAGCTTCGACGCGGCACCGTTTTCCCTGATGCGTGGAGAGATCCCACACGATGCGTTGTGCGGTGTCGTTGCGGGGCGGGTATGCCTCGGCGATGATGACGCCAGTTCCAAGCTCGCGCAGGCGGACGACGTTCTTTTGATGATCCGGCTGGGAGGGGAAGCCGTTGTGGCCGCACAGCCAGAAGGAAAGCTTCTCCGGCAGCAAGAAATCAGGCGAACGCAGCACGCCTGTGAGGGATTCGCCGTGGGGGAAGCTGGATGTCAGCGTGCGCTTCCGGCCATCGGCACAGGCCCGTTCCTGCATGTCCCACGGCATGGCGGTGGGCTGGGTCTCCAGCGGCACAGCCCTCCATGTGTGATAGCCGTCCAGCGCGCGGAAGAATGTCCAGACCAGGTTTGTGCCCCACTGGCGGACGGTGTCAGGGCGCTCCATGCCACGCTGGCGCAAGCCGTCATCCGCTGACTTGAACAGCGCAAACTGCCGCTCCAGTTCAAGATGCTGATCCATGCCGGAGGTCTTCGGGAGGCGTGCCGTGGCCAGTTCAGTCAGGCGGGTCAATCCATCGGCGGGGGCGTATCGTGCGGCGTGTTCGAACACGCGGTTCTGCGTGGCGGCATCCGCAAAGAGTGACATGTCCTGCTTGAGCAGAAATGAGGCGGCCTTCTCGGATTTCACAGCCATGGAAACATCTGCCAGTGCGCGCAATTCAGGCTCCGGCCAGATGGAGTTCATCACCTTGTCCATGATGGATGCGACTGCGAGCTGGTCGCGCAACGCCATGCGAAGGGTGTGGCGCAGATGCGTGTCCTCCGAGGGCGACGTTGAAAGCAACTGGAGAAGCGGCTGGACGTTTTCCCAGCGCGGATGAACGCCGAGCGCATCGGCGGCGGCGCGCTGGACATGCGCGTTGGCATCCTGCAAGGCGGCGAGAATGGCGGTGTGGAGAGATGCGCTGAAATGGGATGTGCGTTCTCCCTCACCCCGGCGCTCTCCCGCCGGGACAGGGGGTGACGAAGGTCGCGCATCGGCCACCGCGCGGGCCGCTGCTTGAAGGCCGCGCTCCGTGAGGATGCGCAAGGCGTGGACGCGGACTGCCGCATCACGGTCATTGAGCGCTTTGAGCAACTCTTTTTCGTCCAACTGCCCGGCGCGTTGCAGGAGCCACAGGCAGGAGATCATCAACCCCTCCCTTTCGTCGCCCTGCCGGAAATGCCAGACCCCCTGCGCGGCCTGGGTGAGCAGTCCGTCCTTGTTGGCATCGGGCAGCAGGGCCAGTTCCTCGCGGGCCAGCGCGCGGCGGGTGGGATTACGCGACGTGAGTTCGTTGGTGAGTTCGCTGGCTGATTGGCTGGTGAAATTGGGGAGCGTGTCCCGCAAAGTTGACGAAGGAGACGAATGTTTTGCTTTTACTTCGTTGCCTTCGCTTACCTCGCGGGAGCCTTTGTAAATGATCCGCCAGATGCGGCCGCGCTCGCGGTCTCGACCGGGATGTGTCAGCGGCACTTCGTAGTGACCGATGATGCGGTTGTAGAAATCGGCCACGTAAAGCGCGCCGTCCGGTCCCCATTGCAAATCCACCGGACGGAACCACGGATCATCCGTGCTCAGGAAATCGGGCATCTCATGGCCTTTGGAGGTGGAGCCGATCCACTCGATGCGGTCGCGGTTGATGCGGCTGGTCATGACGTTGCCGATGAGAATGTTGCCATGGAACTCGGCGGGCCACGAAGGGTCGCTGATGTAAGTGATGCCGCAGATGGCCGTGCTGCCGTGGCTGTGCTGGATGGTGACGGGTGCAAAGCCGAGTCCGTCGTGCGGCTTGCCGAAGCTGGGATAATACGCGCCGCGCAGAAGCTGGTAGATGGGCGAGCTGTGGCAGTCGGCGGAGTAAAGATTGCCCAGCGGATCGAAGGCCAGTCCGAAGGGATTCACCTGGCCGTGGGTCCACTTCTCAATCCGTGAGCCGTCGAGGCGCATGCGATAGGTGTTGCCGGAGTTGAGATGGATTTCATGGCCGTCGCGGCCCTTGACGCGCGAATCGTTGTTGAAACCATGTGTGGCGTAGAGCCAGCCGTCATTGCCCCGGCGGAAGCTGGCCTGGTTGCCATGCGTGTCGCGGGTGTGATCGAACGGCCCGTAGAGCACCTCTTGTTTGTCGGCCCTGCCATCACCGTCGGTGTCCTCCATCAGCCAGATGTTCGGAATGGACCAAACGATGCATTTCCAAGTCATGGTCGGGTGTTGCTGCAGGGCGGCTTTGCCAGAACCTGGCTCGACAGAGTCTCGCCCCACCCGGGATGGACTACGAAATGGATACACGCCAATGGGGATGTTCAAACCGCCCGCAAACTCCGACACCTTGCGTGCTTTTCCATCCGGGGCGAAATCTTCGAAGATCATCACCCGGTCACGGCCCGGGGCATTCGTGGGCGCGGCGAACGGATACTCGATGCTGGTGGTGACCCACAGCCGGCCGGCGGCATCGAACGCCATGTTCATCGGCTTGTGGATGTCCGGTTCGGCGGCGACAAGCTGGATTTCAAACCCCGGCGGCAGCTTGAACGTCGTCGCCTGTTCCTTTGCCGTGAGCGGTTCGGTGGGGCGGACGCCTGCCAGGAAGGGGTCGTTTGCTTCGGCCCCAGCCGATGCCATCCATCCTGCCAGCCATAGAAGAACGATCGGAATGCGTGTGCCGTGATTTACATTTTTCATGAATGTGCGGGCGTCTTCTGATCGGGCCAGTGCCGGGCAATCATCGGAGTGGTTTAGACTCAATCATGTCAAAGGATGCAAAAGTTGCCAGCGATCGTGTGCTTCATGATGGGTAATAAATCAGTAGTTCTTCACTCACCCAAAATGCCTATGCATACACCTGATTGGCTTACTTGACCGTGTGATAAGTCCATTTATAGTTTCCATTACTCGCCATAAACATCCGACCAAAAGGGTTCAGTGTCTCAGGGGAGTGAGTTGATCGGAGGTGTGGCGGTGTTGCAAGCCATGTAAACAATCGAATGCTTCCTCCACGTCAACCCAATCAACCCAACCCACCATGAATCCATCATCAGGCCCACTTCGTCCGCGATCCGCCTTGCAGCACAGGCGGGGTTTCACCCTTATCGAGCTGCTGGTGGTGATCGCCATCATCGCCATCCTGGCGGCCATGCTCCTGCCTGCGCTGGCCAAGGCCAAGCAGCGCGCCAACGCCACCAGTTGTCTCTCCAACCTCAAATCCATCGGCACGGGCCTGATCATGTATCTGGGCGACAGCAAGGATGAATTTCCTGCCGGTCGTTTGGAGGCAAACACAGGACAGATGTCCTGGCAGAAACAAGCCATCAAATACTTTGGTTCGCCACGACGAAACGACGTGACCGGTGTGGCGCCATTTCAATGGAATCCGGCGGGAACCCTGGGCAATGGCACCTCCTTTCCTGCACCTGAGAAGTGGGCAAAGTGTCCTTCCGACAAAGTCCCGGCCATCACCGAAGTCGATGGATCGGCCACGCGGCATCATCGGACCACCTATTCCATGATCCAGCACAACGGCGGGACAACCGGCAATCCGCCTTGGAACTGGGATCCGGCTGGTTACACCCGTCAATCGGCACACGACTGGCCGCCCAACTCCGGCATGAAAACCGGCATCGGCCTGGTGCTTGATCAGGACACAACGGCGGGTGCGGTCAACAACGCCCAGCGACGCTGGAAATCCGGCACCCCGGATGACACGGCGGCGAATGTTCTCCAGATTCGTTACCAGCCCGCCGTGGTGGCCGGCATGGTGTTGAATCAATCCAGCACCTTGATGATCGGTGAGAGGGTCATCGCCAACAATTACTTTGGCACAGTCACGCAGGCGGTTCTACAGCGCCCCAATGCCTCGTGGAATGCCGCCGCCAACGCTGATCCTTTCAACGCGCAACAGCTTGTCCGCACCCACATGGGCGCCACCGAGGCCACGTTTCATGGTGCCTCCAAGTTCAACTACCTTTATGTGGACGGCCATGCCGAGCATCTTGACAGGCAGGCCACGCAGAACCCCCTCGCGCCTGACAATCTCCAAAGCGGCCAGTGGACGGTGGATCCCAACCACTAACAACCGAGGAAGCAAAGCCATGGATCACAAGACAGTCCTGACCACGGTCGCCTTGTCGCTGGCCATCGGATTCGCCGGTTGCGGCGGAGGGGATGCCTCAGCCCCGGGAGACACGCCTGCTGCTCCGCTGGCATCAGGCGGGAGTTTGTCGCTCAGCGAGCCTGCGCCTGCGGTTTCCGGGGCACAGACGCCACCCGGTCCAACTGGGCCGGCACCTGTGTTGACCCCCGAGCAGGTGTCCACACCTGAGAAGGCCATTGCTGCGGCCGTTGACCCGTCCAAACTGGGTTACTTCGCTGCGGAAGGCGATGCGAAGGCCCCCAAGGACACGGTGGAACTGTTGGATCGGGCCATTCAGGCCTACGAGGCTTTGCGTAACCGGACGGACGATGGGGATGGGCCCAAGTGGCCGGTGATCAATGACTTGAACATGCTGGTGCAATACAAGGTGCTGCGAGCCCTTCCTCCGGCGCCTGCCGGACAGAAGTTTGTCATGGATCCCAAGACCAAGAAGGTCTCGCTGGCACCGCTTTAAGGAAACGCTGATTTAATCTCCAGCTTTGTGTTGTTTGTTGGCGACGAGG
>CAYQCZ010000117.1:0-9310 GCA_964415955.1 uncultured Verrucomicrobiota bacterium
TCCATCAGGAGCCGATCCTGCCGAACGTGCCCACCTACCTGGCCAGCGAGCCCGACGACATGAAATACATCATGGACCACCTGCCGGAGCTGGTGGTGAAGGCGGCCAACGAGGCCGGCGGCTACGGGATGCTGGTGGGGCCCCACTCCACAAAGGAGGAGATTGAGAAGTTCCGCCGCCGCATCAAGGCCGACCCGCGCAATTACATCGCCCAGCCCACGCTGGCGCTCTCGCGCGCCCCATGCTACATCGACGGCAGGTTCGAGGGGCGGCACATCGACCTGCGGCCCTACATCCTTTACGGGGAGAAAATCAGCATCATCCCCGGCGGGCTGACCCGTGTGGCCTTGCGCAAGGGTTCGCTGGTTGTGAATTCATCCCAGGGTGGCGGCAGCAAGGACACCTGGGTGCTGGAAGGAGGAGCCTGATCATGCTGAGCCGAGTCGCCGACAGCCTTTACTGGATGAGCCGTTACGTGGAACGGGCGGAAAACGTCGCACGCATCGTGGACGTGAACCAGCAGCTGCTGCTGGACATGCCCGCCAAGCAGGCCGGACACATCGCCCGCAACTGGATGCCCGTGGTGGAATGCCTGGGGGACGAGTCCCTCTTCCAGCAGCACCACAAGAAGTCCGACATGGCGTCGGTCATCGAATTCCTGGTCTTCGACCGGCGCCACCCCAGCTCCATCTCCGGCAGCCTCTGCGCCGCACGGGAGAATGCACGCACCGTTCGCGAGGAAATCTCCCCGGAGATGTGGGAACAGCTCAACCGTGCGTATCTTTGGATCACCAGCAAGGGCGCGCGCCAGGCCTTTGAGAGCAACCAGTATGAGTTCTTCCAGCGCGTCCAGAAAACGCTTGTCCTGTTCCAGGGCATCACGGACGCGTTCATGCAGCACGGCGAGGGATGGGAATTCATGCAGATCGGCAAGTATCTGGAGCGTGCGGACAAGACATCCCGCCTGCTGGACGACAAGTTTCACAGCCTCCACGAGGACAGCGCCAGCCGGGGTGACGGGCTACTGCCATGGATCGCCGTGCTGCGCAGCGTCAATGCCCGCCAGACCTACCAGCAGCTGCACGAGACGGTCGTGCAGCCCGCCAAGGTGATCGATCTGCTGCTGCTCAATGACAGCTTCCCGCGCTCGGTCAAATTCTGCGTGCGCAACATGGACCAGTCGCTGCGAAGCATTTCCGGCACCAGCCCGGGACAGTTCGCCAATGCCGCGGAAAAGCTCAGCGGACGCCTGCTCGCCGAGCTGAGTTTCAGCTCCGTCGAGGACTACACCGCCAAGGGACTGCACGCGGCCATGGATGAACTCCAGCTGAAGCTCAACGACATCGGTTCCGCCGTGCTGGACACCTACATTCACCAGGCCCTGCCCGCCCAGTTGCCGGACTCCAACCCGATGGAAAACCCGCAGTGAGCCTCCCTGCATTTTGACATTGGCAACATCACCGACGGACGGCAGCTTGCGACCGCTCCGGCGTTGAGTCCGCCGGGCCCGATGCATGAAAACCTCCAGGACATCCACGCCCCCATGCGACATCAGCGTGGGTGAACTGGAGGGGGCTTCGCCCAAGGCCTCGGAAGCCTACGCCGCCATCCAGCAGCAAATCGCCCGTCAGGGCAGCGACCACCTGAGGCACGTCGCAACCCAGGCCCAGATCCTGATGCGCGACCTGGGGGTCACGTTCGGCCTCTATGACGCTGAGGACGCCCATGATCATGTGGTCTCATTCGACACCTTCCCACGTGTCATCGACCCGGACTCATGGAAAAAGATGGCCGAAGGCATCCAGCAACGGACCCGCGTGTGGAACGCCTTCTTCAGGGACATCTACGACACGCAGGAAGTCCTCAAGGCGGGCGTCATCCCGTTCGAGGTGATCTACAGTGATTCCGGATATCAGCGCCCGGCCGTGGGGCTGACCATGCCCGAGGACATCTGGGTTCATTGTGCCGCCTACGACCTTGCCCGGACTGCTAAGGACCAGTGGATGGTCATTCAGGATCACGTGGCCACCACCACCGGGGCCAGCTACGCATTGCAGGCGCGTCATGTGCTCGGCCAGGTGTCCCCCGCCCTGCTCGGCACCAGCGACGTGCTTCCGGCCCATGAATATCCGACCATGCTGCTGGAACACCTGCGCCGCTTCGCGCGAAACCCCTCCTCCCACAGCCGCGTGGTCCTGTTGTCTCCCGGTCACTACAACCGCGCCTATTACGAACACTCCTTCCTCGCGCGGCAGATGGGCATCCCGCTGGTGCGCGGCAGCGACCTGATCGTCCTCAATTCCCAGGTGTTTCTCAAAACCATCGGCGGCCTCGAGCCCATCGACGTCATCTACCGCCGCATCACCGAGCCGTGGATTGATCCCGTGACATTCCGGGGGGACAGCATCATCGGCGTGCCCGGCCTGATGTCCTGCGTGCGCAGGGGCAGCGTGACCGTGGCCAACGCCATTGGCACGGGTCTTGGAAACAACCGCGGCATCGCCAGCTACCTGCCAAAACTCGCGCGCTTTTACCTGAATGAAAACCTCCTGCTGCCCACGGTGCCGCGGCTGCTCTGCCAGGACACCGACCAGCGGGAACTGGTGCTGGCCAATCTCAAGGACTACTTCATCTCGCACATCTCCGACAGGGCCAACAATCTCTCCTGGCAGGGCGACCGGCTTTCACGCAGGGAACTCGCCGACCTGAGGCAGAAAATCCTGGCACATCCCGGCCAATACGTGGCCGAGCCGAGACTGCCGTTGAATCTGATGCCGGTGGCTTCCGCCGGGGATCCCATCAAGCGACATGCCGGCCTGAGGGTGTTCTCCCTGGGAGGCCGCCGCGGCTTCGTCCCTCCACTGGCCCTCACACGCTGCGCTCGCGAGGCAAACTCCCCCCTCATCTCCACCGGCATGGGCGGCGGCATCAAGGACACATGGATTCTGCGCAACCCCGATGAGCCGCCGCGCGATCAGGCCATCACGGTCGCCTCGCCACAGCGCCGCCTGCACCTGAGCAGCCGCATAGCTGACAGTCTTTACTGGCTGGGGCGCTACGCTGAACGCGCCGAGAACACCACGCGCATCCTGAAGGTTCTGCGCCTTGCCGAAATGGGTGATCCCTCCAGACAGGGATCCAAGGAGTGGTCACCCCTCTGGGAGGCCCTGGCACGCGCAACCGGCCATCCGTCCCACTTTTTCCGCAAACCCATGCTGCCAAGACGGCAGAGCGTCAGCCATTATCTGCTGCTGGACACGCGCAACCCATCCTCCGTCATCCGATGCCTCGATGCATGCCGTGAAAACGCGCGCACCATCCGGGAATCCATCCCGCCGGAGGTGTGGGTGGTCATCAACCGGCTCCACCGCATCGCCAGAGAGGAAGGCGGCCGCCATGCAGGCGACGCCAGTCCGCACACCAGTGCCGATGTGCCCATCGAATTTCAGGACATCATCCTCGACCAGCTCGACTGCCTCACCGGTGCCAGCTCCAAGAACATGCTGCGCGATGACGGCTGGCATTTCTGGTCCATGGGCACGCATCTGGAACGCGCCCTCACCACGGTCATGGTCATGCGCGAGGTCTTCCTCAAGAGGCAGATCAACGGCGGCAAATCGCCCCGACGCGATGATTCGCACCTGGACGCGCTGCTGCGCATGCTGTCCTGCCAGTATGCCTATCGAAGCCTGTTCCAAAGCCGCCCCGCCATGCACAACGCCGCACGCATGCTCCTTCAGGACGAGCAACTGCCGCGCTCCGTGCTATACTGTCTCGAAAACATCCGGCGCAGCTTGAAGGCCGCCTTTGGCGCCCGCCCGGTGCTGGGTGCCGACCACCAGGACCCCTCCCCGCTCCGGCATTGCATGCAGTTCATCGGGGAAATCGAGTTCATGGATCTGGCCCCGTATTTCGAGGATCAACCAGGCACACGCAGCCCGCGTCTGAGGCACTGGCTGGACAAGACCGCCACGCGCCTGATGAAACTGTCCTCACTGATCAGCGACCACTATCTGGAACACCAGGCCTTCAACATCCTGCGATGAACGCGCCCACGGACATGGCGGCCACATCCTGATTCCCCTGATGCATTTCCACATCGAGCACACCACCGAGTATGTTTACTCGCAGCCGGCGACGGAGGCGTTCACGGAGCTGAGATTGCGTCCGCGCGACGGCTCAAGGCAGACGGTGTCACGTTATTCAGCGTCATTGAACCCGCCCGTCCGCATCGAGTCCCACGTGGATTACTTCGGGAACCACGTCGAATCCATTTCCATCCCCTTCCGCCACGACCGGCTGGCCGTCACCTCGGAATGCGACATCGTCACGCGGCCCATGCGGGACGTGCTCGCAGGCATCGACCTCACCATCAGCGAGGCCTGCCAGATGTATCGCCCAAAGTGGCGCGAGCTTTTCGATTTCCTCCAGCCATCGCACCATATTCCGTTCACTCCGGAACTGAAACGACTCGCCAAGGAGCTGCTCAAACCCACCCAGCCGTTCGTGCGCGCCGTCACCAGCCTCAACCGGCACATCTTCAAGGAATTCAAATACGTGCCCGGATCAACCGACGTAAGCACACCCGTGCCGGTGGTCCTCGAGAATCGCCAGGGCGTCTGCCAGGACTTCGCCCACGTCATGATCTGCCTCCTGCGCAACGCCGGCATTCCGGCGCGATACGTCAGCGGTTACATCGAAACCGACCCGGCGCCCGGCGCCGGGGGTTCGGCGGACCCGGCTTTGATCGGTGCCACGGCCAGCCATGCCTGGGTGGAAATCTACACACCCAACGGCTGCTGGGTGGGGCTGGACCCCACCAACAACATGCTGGAGGGCGAGCGCCACGTGCAGATCGGCATCGGCCGCGACTACAACGACGTGCCGCCCTTGCGCGGCGTGTTCAAGGGGGCCAATGCCCAGACACTTTCGGTCGCCGTGCGCGTGAGCCGCAACAACGTGGAAGTCGCCACCACCGCCGGCTGACCAGCACCCCGACACACACCCGCTTATGCTTCTGCAAATCAACCACACCTCCGTTTACCGCTACCGCGAGCCTGTCCAGCTCGGCACGCAC
Organism: uncultured Verrucomicrobiota bacterium; assembly: GCA_964415955.1. Classification (GTDB taxonomy): domain Bacteria; phylum Verrucomicrobiota; class Verrucomicrobiia; order Limisphaerales; family CAYQCZ01; genus CAYQCZ01. The sequence goes on from CAYQCZ010000117.1 coordinate 5,078, forward strand.
CGTCTGATGGTCCGCCCCATGGAGAGCCATGACGTGCAGATCCGCAGCTCGACCTTGAAAATCACCCCGGACCACCGCATCCGGTGGATTCATGATGCCTTCGACAACTCCATCGCCATCGTGGATTTCAACAAAAAGGCCACAGAGCTTCGCATCGACAGCTCCGTCACCGTCGAACAGTTCAACACCAACCCCTTTGACTTCATCCTCGACCCCGAGGCCGCCCGGATTCCCTTCCTGTATCGACCGGATGAGGTGCCCGACCTGCTGCCCTACCTCCAGCCACTGCATCCGGAGGACGAGCCAGCCGTGCGCCAGTGGATGCGCCCGTTTCTCGATGCTCAGGGCGCGGCGCAGACGATGGATTTCCTCACGGCGCTCAACAAATCAGTGCCCATGTTCTTCGAATACACCCGCCGCGAGGAACCCGGCGTGCAGACGCCCGGTGAAACGCTCCGCAGACGCTCCGGTTCATGCCGCGATTTCGCCCTGCTCATGATGGACGGGGCCAGGCACCTCGGACTGGCCGCCCGCTACGTGAGCGGCTACCTGTGCGAATCCGGCACGGAACGCATCGAGGCCGCCAGTGGAGCCACGCATGCATGGGCGGAGATTTATCTGCCCGGCGCGGGATGGAAGGGATTCGACCCGACCTGCGGCATCCTTGCCGCCAACCATCACGTGCGCGTGGCGGTTGCGCGTGAACCACGCCAGGCCACCCCCATCCGCGGCGCCTACAGCGGCCCCGGCTCGGCCTTCATCGGCATGGAGGTCACGATCGATGCAAAGGCGGTTCCTCAAAAAGCTTGAACATGAGCACGATAAACGCCCAGGGATTGATCGCCGACGCCAAGCTAAAGGCGCTCGGGCTCACGCTGACGCAGGGCGGCGAACCGACCTTTGTGCCGCATGAGACGTCCGCACCCGAATGGAATGTCGCTGCGCTCGGTCCAGAAAAGCTGCTTTACGCGCGCCAGCTTGCCGCCGCACTGGTCCACAAACTCTACCCCGGTGCCGTCGTGCTCCAGTCCTTCGGCAAACAATTCCCCAACGAGCCCCTGCCCCGGTGGCAGATCGGGCTTTATGGCCGGCACAAGGGAAGAGCGGTTTGGAAGGACTTGTCCCGGCTGCGGTTGACCGATGACGGCGGCGTTTCCGCCACCCCTGACATGGCGCGCAAGTTCATGCGCTCCATCGCCAGCCGGCTCAAACTGCGCGGCTCCACCATGCCGGCCTTTGAGGACGTGGAGGCGCGCCTGCGTTTTGTCGGCGGTGAACTGGCGCATCGCCATCTGGCGCGATTCCACCGTCGGAGCCGCATGCTCAAGAGCGATCGCATCCCTCTGGAAGACATCCCGGAACTGGCGGGCTTCATTGAGCCGGCAGGATGGGTGCTGCCTCTTACTTATCATGAGGATGCATGGATCACACAGCATTGGCCGCTGGAGCCGGGCGAGGAGATCACGCTCATCCCCGGTGACAGCCCGGTGGGTCTCAGACTGCCATTGAGCAAGCTGCCGGATGACGTCCTTCGTTCGGCCATCACGGTGGAATGCCGACAGGGCGAATTGATCGTCTTCCTGCCGCCACTGCCCACGTTCAGTGCCTTCTGCGAGCTGGTCCATGCCATTGAATCCGTGGCCGCCCGACTGAAGCTGCCGCCGATCCGGCTCGAAGGCTATCCGCCACCCCGCGACCCGGACATGGCGTCGATCGCCTTCATGTCTGATCCGGGCGTCATCGAGGTGAACCTCCCGCCTGCCGGCGACTGGCCCGAGTTCGAGCGTGTCGTCACGGGATTGTATGCGGCGGCGGAGGGCTGCGGCCTGCGGGGCTTCAAATTTCAACTGAGCGGGCGGCGCGTGAGCACCGGCGGCGGCGCGCACATCATCCTGGGCGGTCCCAGCCTTGAGCAAAACCCCTTCATTGAACGCCCGACGATCCTTTCCAGCTTCCTGCGGTTTCATCAAAACCACCCGGGCTTGTCCTACGTTTTCAGCGGACTGTTCACCGGCCCGTCCTGCCAGGCACCGCGCGTGGACGAGAGCTGCTTCGAGCTTCCCTACGAACTGGAGATCACGCTCAAGGCGATCGAAGCCATGCCGCAGCCGGGAAACCCGTCCACCCTCGACGCCATGCTGCGCAACCTGCTCATGGACTGGAACGGCAACACGCACCGCGCCGAGATCAGCGTGGACAAGTTTCACAACCAGGACGCGCCCAACGGACGTCACGGACTCATCGAGTTTCGGGCTTTTGAAATGACTCCGACCGCAGACATGCATCTTGCCGAAAACGTCCTGCTCCGGGCTCTCGCGGCAGCTTTTGCCGGGGAACCCTTCACGCAGCCGCTCAAGAATTGGGCGGAGGCCTTGCATGACCGCTTTGCGCTTCCGCATTTCCTGAGACGCGACCTGCGCGAGGTGTTGTCATGGCTCAATGCACGGGGTTTCAGCTTCGATCCGCAATGGTTCGAGGCGCATCTGGACTTCCGGTTTCCCATCATCACCGGATGGACGACTGGCAAGGCGCACTGGACTTTGCGCCACGCGATCGAGCCATGGCCCGTCATGGGTGAACACACAGGCACAGGCCGCGTGGTGGATGCCACCACCGACCGTCTGGAATTGAGCGTCACCGGCATGGATGAATCACAGCCCCTGAAAGCCATTGTGAACGGCATCGTCCTGCCGTTGATTCAGCAGGAGGATGGCGTGGCCGTGGGAGGGTTGCGTTACCGCCTGTTCACCAACCTTTGGGGATTGCAGCCGCACGTCCCCGCACACACACCCCTGCACTTCGAAATCGTGGAGTCGTCCTCAGGCCGCGTGGTGCATGCCTTTGACTACCTGAACTGGAAGCGCGATGGCGGCAACTATGCCGGACTTCCCAAGGATCACGAGGACGCAAGCCAGCGGGTGTGGAGCCGGGTGGTGTCACGCGAGGAACTCTGCGGTGCAACCACCACATGGCGGGAGGTCGAACTCTCACCCGCAGCGCCCTTCACGCTGGACTTGCGCCGCTGGTAGATGAAATCGTTCAGGCAACCCCGCACTCCGTCCGTGCGCGGGCGTTGCCGACATGAAACGCATCCGCATCCAGCATCACACCACCTACCACTATGCCCAGCCCGTGCAGCTCTGTCCGCACAAGCTGATGATCCGCCCGCGCTCGGGTCACGACATACGCATCGAGCATTCGCTGGTGGAGATCTCCCCGTGGGCCACCGTCAAATGGCACCGCGACATCTACGGCAATTCCGTGGCATCGGTCAGCTTCCACGAGATGGCGGATGCGCTGTCGATCCGCAGCGAGGTGATCCTCCAACATTACGAGGTGGAGCCGCTGGACTTTTTGGTGGATGAAAAGGCGGTGATGTTTCCGTTCCATTTTGATCCGCTGGAACGGGTGGACCTGATCCCCTACCAGACGATGTCATTCCCGGATGACACGTCGATGTTGAGGGAGTGGCTGCAGCAGTTCTGGCGTCCGGGGCAGGTGGTGGAAACTTACGTGCTGCTGGACAACATCAACAAGGCGATCGTCCGTAATTTCGCCTATCACATGCGGGAGGAGCCGGGTGTGCAACGTCCGTCACAGACGCTGGCGCGTGGGGCAGGTTCCTGCCGTGATTTCGCCACGTTGTTCATCGATGCCTGCCGCTACTTCGGCCTCGCCGCGCGCTTTGTCAGCGGCTACCTCAACTGCCCCAGCACCGTCCAGGGCCACGGCTCCACCCACGCGTGGTCCGAGGTGTATCTGCCGGGCGCCGGATGGAAGGGGTTCGACAACACCAGCGGGATCGTGGTGGGCAGTGACCACATTGCGGCCGCAGTCAGCAGACATCCGGCGGATGCCCCGCCCATTTCAGGCAGTTTCATCGGGCCGCCTGGCTGCCTCCAGTCCATGAACGTCCATGTGGACGTGACGGAAGTCACTGCTGCGCCGGGCTGAGATCACGCCTGGGACGGTTCCGGTGGGCACCGGAATAAAACTGTTTGTGCAGTTCCAGCAGGCGCGCGAGTTCCACCGTGGGTTCGCGGTGATCCTCCACACGCAGGTCGATGTAGCGGTCGTTCGCCCTGGATGGCCCGGCGTTTTCCCTGACCACAAGCAACGCGGCGGATTGCCGTCCACGACGGTCACCGCCCGCATCCTCACCCGCCTGCAGGGCCGCCATCAACCAGTCCGCCAGCTCCGAATCTTTCACGGTCCGGGCACGCTCGTAAGCCG
>CAYQCZ010000117.1:9320-10032 GCA_964415955.1 uncultured Verrucomicrobiota bacterium
TCCTTGATGACCTTTTCCCCGGCGAGAATGTTTCCCTGGACCGAAAAATTGGTGCCCACGAAATGACCCGCCCATTCAAGACATTTATCCCCGGTGTGGGCCGCCACCCGACCCTGTGCATCCACCACCGCAACCTGCCGGACCGGGCTTCGTGGGTCCGCCTCCGTAAGTTCCTTGAGCACTTGATCGGCACTCCCGCCTTGGGCGAGCAACTGCAAGCCATCGGGGCCGTAACGCAGGTTTGCCAGTGCCTGGGATGCCACCGCGCCCACGCCGGCCTTCGCCCAGGGCACCACCGTTCCAACTCCAAAATACTTGCTCTGCACGGCCACCCCCAGGTCACCCGACTCCGGATCGAACGCCACGATCGAATACGTGGCAACGATTGCTTCTCCAGCAGTCATCGGGAAGTCAGCCAAGGCAAACACTGCCAGCAATCCAGTCACCTTCCCAACTGTTCGCAAGGATTGCATCATTGAATGGCTTCGACCCGCTTGCTGGCTGAGATGTCAGGGCCTTTCAGCATGCCAACGAACCTGTAGCGGCTGTAGTTGGTGGATGATGCGAAGGTTGCAGCGAGCGATCCCGTTCTGAACAAAGTGTTCACACGCCCCTTGAAGGTGCGGCCTTTGACTCCCTTGAGCACTCCAATGTTGACTCTCCAAGCATCACCCTTTTCGGGGCAAGGCATAAGAATGGCAAGCTCCGCTCC
>CAYQCZ010000118.1:0-9979 GCA_964415955.1 uncultured Verrucomicrobiota bacterium
GCTCGTCAGTCGCAGCCCCATGAAGGGGATGCTCCCTCCTCGCGCCTCGCCATCCACACCTTTCCTCGAAAACAACGCCCCTTGTCATTTCCAGACAGGCTCTGACAGGCTTTTCTTTGTCCCCAACCACTGCCACACTCCCTGCACACATGGACGCACCTGAGAAATACCTTCACGACCATCAAGACCGTTTTCTGGCGCAGTTGTCGGAATACCTTCGATTCCCCAGCGTTTCCGCGCAGCCCCGGCACAGGCCGGATCTTCAAAGATGCGCCCAATGGCTGCGGGATCATTGCCGCGACATGGGCCTGGAGGCGCACTTGCACGAAACGCCCGGCAATCCCGTGCTGCTGGCCCGCACGCCCCGTGCCGCCGGCCGTCGCAAACCGCACTATCTGGTTTACGGGCACTACGATGTCCAGCCGCCGGAGCCGCTGGAATTGTGGAAATCCCCCCCCTTCGAACCGCGCATCGAATCCGGCAACATCTACGCCCGTGGTTCCACCGACAACAAGGGCCAGCACTTTGCGCATCTCAAGGCCGTCGAGGCTTGTTTGAAAACAGGCACGGAACTGCCCTGCGACATTACATTCCTGGTGGAAGGCGAGGAAGAGGTGGGCAGCAAGAATCTCGCGCCGTTCTTGAAAACGCATCGAAAGGAACTGGCTTGCGATGGGGTGGTGATTTCAGACAGCGGCATGCCCAGCTTGAAACATCCTGCCCTGACCTGCGGACTCCGCGGCATCGCCGCCTTTGAAATCAAGCTCACCGGCCCGGCCATGGACCTGCACTCCGGCGTGTTTGGCGGTTCGGTGGAGAACCCTGCCATGGCACTGTGCCAGATGCTGGCGAAGCTCAGGGACAAGCGGGGACGTATTGCCATTCCGGGTTTTTACGATGATGTCCGCACGCTGACGCGCTTCGAGCGGCAGCAGTTCGCGCGCCTGCCCATCAGCGCCCGCGAATATCAGAAAATGCTGGGCGTGCCCCAGTTGTTTGGTGAAACGGGCTTCACACACCATGAGCAACGTTCAGCCCGTCCCACGCTGGAGATCAACGGCCTGACCAGCGGTTACCAAGGCGAGGGCAGCAAGACCATTGTGCCCTCGTGGGCCAGTGTGAAGATCACCATGCGGCTGGTGCCGGATCAGGACCCGGCACGCATCCGCAAACTCGTGCTGACACATCTGAAGGAGATTTGCCCGCCCACCGTGCGCATGGAAATCAAGTCAGGCCATGGAGCTGAACCTTATCTGATGGACCCGGAAAGTCCGAAAGCCAGGGCCGCGTTGCGCGCTTTGAGGACGGCCTTTGGTCATGAGCCTGTTGTATTGCGGGAAGGCGGTTCCATTCCGATTGTCACGGATTTCAAACGCATTCTCGGTGTGGACACCTTGCTCCTCGGCCTTGCGCTGCCTGACGACAACCTTCATTCCCCGAACGAGAAAATCAGTTTGGAAGCCTTCCGACGCGGGATGAGCATGAGCGTCGCCTTGTGGCGTGAATTGAGCGGAGTCGGATGACAACGGGCAAGGTTTTCAGGACTGAAAATTGGACAGCTTCGTCCATAAGTGTCCCAGGGCAATCCCGGCCGGGATGGGGACTGGATGATGTCCAACGACCCGATTTGCCGTATTTTCAGGATGTGCCGTGCTCCACCGGGGGGGGATGGATGATCATGAGCGTGGTGTTCATTTCGTTCGCAACACCTTACAGGAAAGCAAGATGTGCCGCCGGGTTCCTCAGATGCCGCTTTTAGTGTTCATGGCGGGGTGAATTGATTTTCAGGTCTGGCACAGTTCCGGCTCTATCAATGCTGACATGAACATCGATGATCACATTGTCGGCCTGCTTGGCACCTCACCTGATCGAAAATACTCCGCCCGGCAGATTGGGCAGCGCCTCAGTCGCGAATGGAGCGGTGTCGATCCGGAATGGTTCGCACCATGTCTGGAGCTGCTTGTGATGCAGCGGCGAGTCCGTTACAACCGCGGTCAGTTCTGGTTTTCCTCGGGGACGGTTGCGATGGACGGTTGAGCGGCCCGGTTTTCGTTTCCAACTCGTGCTTGCCTTGGCATCGGTTGCCACTAGTTTGGCCGATCATGATCTGCCTTCGCATTGCCCGGCTCCTTCTCGGCTTCGTTGTGATCAGCAGCCCGTCCGTCCACCGTTGCGTGGCTGCGGACGGAAATGAAAAACATCCCGCCAGCGTATCGCTGGGAGATGATCCCGCCACGGCGATGCGGAAACTCAGTGTCGCCCCCGGTCTCAAGGTGAAGCCGTTTGCCACGGAGCCCTTGATCCAGGATGTGGTCAGCTTTGCCTTTGATCAGAAGGGCCGGGCTTTCGTGGTGGAAACGGGCCGCCGCCGCACGTCCGTTTACGACATCCGCAAGCATCGTGACTGGACGGATTCGGACCTATCCTTTCGCACCGTGCAGGACCGGATTGATTTCCTCAAATCCAGGCTGGTTCCGGAAAACACGAAACTGCCCAGGGACACCATCGAGGACCGCAACGGCGACGGGCAGTTCGACTGGCGTGATCTGGAGGTGGAAAGCGAACGTATCAAACTGGTATGGGATTCCACAGGCGACGGTCGCGCCGACAAAAGCGTGGTTTTTGCGGATGGCTTCAACACGCTGGTTTCAGGGGTGGCGGCCGGTGTCCTGGTGGTGGGTCAGGATGTGTATTTTGCGTGCATTCCGGACTTGTGGCGTCTCCGTGACACAACAGGCGATGACCAGGCAGATGAACGCGCCCGTCTGCATGGAGGATTCGGGGTGCACATCGCCTATGGCGGCCATGACATGCACGGGCTCAAGCTGGGTCCCGATGGGAAAATTTACTGGACGATAGCAGATCGTGGTTTTGGTCCGCCGGATGACATTCGTGGCCCGGGGTTTTCAAACAACTTTCTCAAGCGGATACTGCCGGACACCGGCGCGGTGTTCCGATGCAACCCGGACGGTAGTGAACTGGAGGTGATCGCCGTGGGGTTGCGCAATCCGCAGGAACTGGCCTTTGACGCGCTGGGAAATCTTTTCACTGCGGACAACAACGCCGATGGAGGCGACAAGGCGCGCTGGACGCACATCGTCGAGGGTGCGGACTACGGCTGGCGGTATGGCTGGCAGCATCTGCCGAAGCTGGGAGCCTGGAACTCCGAGAAACTCTGGGAGTTGCAGCCGCTCAACACCGCCGCCAGCATCCTTCCCCCGGCGGCGCACATCGGTCATGGCCCGGCAGGCATTGCCTATTATCCGGGCACGGGCATGCCGGACCGTTTCAAGGACATGTTCTTCTACGCGGATTTTCCCGGCGGCGTGCGTTGCTTCAAAACCACTCCCAAGGGGGCCAGCTACGAGGTTGTGAACCCCGGCGACATCCTTCAGAACAACAGCGCGGGACGCATGGAAGGCAAGCTGCTGTGGGATTTGTATCCGACCGACATCGACTTTGCCCCTGGGGGTGGGGCGTATGTGCTCGACTGGGTTCAGGGCTGGGAGAAGACCGGCAAGGGGCGCCTGTGGCATGTGGGGGATGCGGCCGTGGAGGGCTCGGCGATTGTCCAGGAGGTGAAAGGGTTGCTGGCTGCCGGATTCATGCATCGCAAGGAGGATGAACTGGCAGGGTTGCTTGGGCACGTGGATCAACGTGTGCGCATGGGGGCGCAACAGGCGTTGGTGGACCAGGCGCGGCTGGTGGAATCGAAGAGAAACCGACTCACGCGCCTTGTGAAGACGGCAAACAAGCCTCTCGCTGCGCTGCTGGATGCGGCCAGGTTTGGCCGGACCACGGAAGCCAGGCTTCATGCGCTGTGGGCAATCTCGCAAATCCACAACATCGCGTCCGGGGATCAACTTCAGGAAATCGTCCGCCTGACCCTGGACAAGGATTCCGAGGTGCGCGCGGCTTCTGCCGGCGTCATCGGCAGGACGGGCTTCAAGCCGGGGGGCGGCGCACTGGTGACGCTGCTTGGCGATGCGGAGCCAAGGGTTCGATTTGCGGCCGCCATGGCCGTTTCAAAGCTTCCATCCGCTCAAGCTGTTCCAACCTTGGTCGCACTCCTGCAGGCCAATGCGGATCGCGATGCCTTCCTCCGTCATGCGGGTGTTCTGGCGCTCGCTGCGTGTGCGGATGAGGGACAGTTGATCGCTCTCGCAGGACATGCGAATCCCTCCGTCCGGCTCGCCGTTCTCCTCTGCATGCGCCGGACAGAAAGCCCGCACATTGCCCGGTTTCTGGCCGACAGCGATCCGCTGCTCGTTCTGGAGGCCGCCCGTGCCATCAACGATCTGCCCATTGATGCCGCCACCGGCCAACTGTCTGCGCTGGTGATGCCGCCGGCGCATCTGCGCAAGATTCCCTCGGATGATCTCACCCCCATGCTCCGGCGCGCCGCACATGCGGCCTATCGTCTGGGCGGGGCATCACACGCCACGCAACTTGCGGCACTTGCCATGGATGCATCCGTGCCGGAGGCCGTGCGCGTGGAAACCCTCGAAATGCTTGGTGACTGGGAGGGCGCCTTCGGCCGCGACCGCATCACCGGCCTGTGGAGACCGGTCCAGCCACGCAGCGCGGAGGTGGCCAGAGGTGCACTGACGAAGGCGTCAGGGCCTCTTCTGGATGGAAAATCACCCGTGCCCGACGGGGTGCGGACGGCCGCGATTGGCGTGGTTCAGAAGCTTGGCCTGCAGGAGAACGCGCCGTTGCTTCATGCGCTTGCAGCCAGTGGCTCAGAACGGACCGATGTGCGCATCGCCGCGCTTCGTGCCCTGGAGACCTTCAAGGACAAGGCGCTGCCAGACGTCCTGAAGACCCTGTCCAGGGATGAAAATGAAACGCTGCGCCGTGAGGCGCGCAAGATACAGGCGCGCGGTGGCGGAGAGGATGCGCTGGCGGCGCTGGCGGAGACGCTTCACAGCGGCACGCGCGGGGAGAAACAGTCGGCACTGCAATCGCTTGGCACCTTCAAGGGCGCCGGAGCAAATGCGATCATTGGTGAATGGCTGGACAAGCTGCTGGCCGGAAAAGCCCAGAAGGAACTGACACTGGACATCATCGAAGCTGCTGCCAGCCGTAATGACGGCCCGCTCAAGGAGCGCTTGGAGGCATACGAACGCAAGAAGGACAAGGCCGACCTGCTCGCGGGATACCGTGAGACCCTTTACGGCGGTGATTCAAAGGCCGGAAAGGAGATATTCATGGAGCGTGCGGAGGCGGGCTGCCTGCGTTGTCACAAGGTCAACGGTGTGGGTGGCGAAGTGGGGCCTGACCTGGCAGGCATCGGCAGGACCAGGACCCGCGAATACATCCTGGAATCCATCATCGCACCCAATGCGCAGATCGCGCCCGGCTTTGAAAACCTCATCGTGACGACGACGGATGGCGCGACCTATGCAGGCATGTTGAAGAGCGAGACCGCCGACACACTGGCCATTCAGTCCCCGGAGGACGGTCTTGTCACACTCAAGAAGTCCGACATCAAGGCGCGTCAGAAGGGGCTTTCCTCCATGCTGCCTGAACTCGGAACGATTCTCACCAAGCGCGAACTGCGCGATCTCGTCGAATATCTCGCCAGTCTCAAGTAGCGGTGTCCGGCAACCTGGGTTTTGCAACCAAGTCGCGTGCCCGCTCCACCAACGCCCTGTCAGTGGCCAGATCACCGAAGCGCAATGATGGCATGCCGCTTTGGACCCTGCCCAGAAGTTCACCCGGTCCGCGAAGCTTCAGGTCAGCCTCGGCAATGATGAATCCATCCGTGGTGTCTTCCATCACTTTCAGCCTTTGACGTGCATCGTCGGTTCTGGCTGCGGCCACAAGGATGCAGAAGGATTCCTGCGAACCGCGCCCGATGCGTCCTCTCAGTTGATGCAACTGCGCCAGGCCGAACTGCTCGGCGTTTTCGATCACCATGACCGTGGCATTGGGAACGTCCACGCCCACCTCGATCACCGACGTTGCCAGGAGCACCCGTGTCTCATTGCGGCGGAAGGATGCCATGATGGCCTCCTTCTCATGTGCGTCCATGCGGCCATGGATCAGTGCCGCCTTGTGCGGAGCGATCGCGGCGGCGAGGCGGTCGAATTCCTCAACGGCGGCCTTGATGCCCGCCTTGGGATCGGATTCCTCAACACGCGCATACACCACGTAGGCCTGACGGCCTTTGTCGATCTGGGTTCGGACGAATTCCCAGACCTGTGGGAGCTTGTCCGACCCGCGGACAAAGGTGCGGATGCGTCCGCGTCCTTTGGGCAGTTCGTCAATGATGGAAATGTCGAGATCGCCATACAGGGTCAGCCCGAGGGTTCTCGGTATGGGGGTGGCGGTCATGACGAGCAGGTGCGGATACCGGCCCTTGCGGACCAGCCTTTCGCGCTGCGACACGCCGAACTTGTGCTGCTCATCGATGATCACGAGGCCAAGCCGGTCCACGGCGAACGCGTCCTCGATCAACGCATGAGTGCCGATCACGAGTTTTGGCCGGGCACCTTTGTGGGCGGCACGTGGATTTGCGGATGCATGTTTTCTGCCGCCTGTGCGCAGCTCCACGTCCACGGCCAGGGGTGTGAGCCATCGCGTGAAATTCAAGCAATGCTGTTCCGCCAGAATTTCAGTGGGTGCCATCAGGCAGACGCTGTAACCGCTTTCAATGGTCATCAACGCGGCACAGGCGGCCACGGCGGTCTTGCCCGAGCCCACATCGCCCTGGAGCAGTCGTCGCATGGGCTGTGTGCCGCCCATGTCCTTGCGGATGTCCCTCAACACACGTGTTTGTGCCTGGGTGAGCTTGAAGCCGATTGCGCCAAGGAATGGCTTGATGAGGCGGTTGGTTCCGGCGCAGGGCAGGGCGGTGGCATTGGATTGGAGGGCGCGCCGACGATTTTGAATCGCCTGCTGCAGTTCGATAAATTCGTCCATGGCCAGGCGCTGGCGTGCCACTTCGACATCGGCCATGTCATCGGGGAAATGCAGCCAGCGGACGGCCTCCTCCCGTGGTGGCAGCCGGGTGTGCTTTTCTGAAAGACCGATCAGCCATTCGCCTTGCGGGATGGGGCCGCCCAGATCCAATGCCCAGTCCCTGCGGCACAAGTCACCATGCGCGGCCAGGGTGCGCCACACGAGTCCGCGCAGCCAGCGCTGGGTGAGACCGTCCGTCAGAGGATACACTGGCACAATCCGGTTCAGATGCACGGTTTCCTCATCGCCGTGCTCGATCAGTTCCGTTTCCGGGTGATCCATCGTGCGTGGCTTGGCGCTGACCACTTTTCCGAAGACGAGGAACTCCCGGCCCACGCAGAAATGCTCCTCCATCCATGGATACGCCTGCCACCAGCGCAGATGAAGCCTGCCATGGCCGTCCTCGAGAATGCATTCGAACATGGCGCGTGAACCGCGCTTCCATCGTTTGATGCCGGAGGCAACGACCCTGCCACGGGCCGTGGTGGCAACACCCTCGGTCATTTGGGCGATGGGTGTGAACCGGCGTCGATCCTCATGCCGGCGCGGCCTGTGCAGGAGGAGATCGCCGATGGTGTGGAGCTTCATGCGCGCCAGAAGCTGCGCGCGCTCCGGACCGACACCCCATAAACCCTTCAAAGGACTTTCAAGGGAGATGGCTGCGGGCTTGGACATGCGAAGGCGGTGTTGTGTTCCTGATGCTCAGCGGGAGTGCGCTGCCGCAGCGGCAATCTCATTCTGCAGGAGGATGGCGGCGCGCCTGCTTGCGCCGGGGGTGCCAAGGGTTGAGACGAGATGGTCCAGTTCGGTGCGCATGGCGGCGCGTTTGCCGGGATGGTTTAAAAGGTCGAGTGCGATGCCGGAGATGGCCCCCGGCGAGGCGGCGTCCTGGATCAACTCCGGATAAACTGCCTTTCCGGCCAGCAGGTTGGGCATGGCCAGGAAAGGCACGTTGACCACGCGTCTGCCGATGTAGAAAAGCAGCGGAGATGTGATGTAGAGGACGATGGAGGGCACCCGCATCAGGGCGCATTCAAGGGACACGGTGCCGGATTTCGTGATGGCCAGGGTGGCGGACGCCAGTGATTCGTGGAGGGAACCGGTTCTGATCTCCATCCCGTGGTCAGCAGGCAGCAGCGTGCCGGCCAGTTCGACACATCCGTTGTCCGGCAGGTGCAGGCGGGCCGCCACCGGGCGCTGCGAGCGGATGCTTTGGAGGGCGCTCCACATCACGGGGAGATGTGCGGTGATTTCCTTCCTCCGGCTGCCTGGAAGAAGCACCACCGTTGGATGGTTTTCTTCAGCAGGCGGGGGCGTGGTTGCGTGACGGCATTCATCCACAAGCGGGTGGCCGACGAACTCGACCTTCAATCGCGGCGCATGTTCGGCATACCACTTCATTTCAAAAGGTATGATGCTGATCAGCAGGTCCACATCACGTTCCATTTGTTTCGCCCTGCCCGGACGCGAGGCCCAGAGCTGTGGCGAGATGAAGTAAATGATCCGCGGAGTCCAGCCGTGCCTGCTGCGTCTCCGGATGGCCCTGGCAAAGCGCAGGTTGAAGCCCGAGAAATCCACCAGCACGATCACGGCGGGCTTCCGTTCACAGGCAAGATTCAGCAACTGATCGAACAACCGCTTGAAGCGGAAGCAGCCGCGGATCGCATCGACATGGCCGATGACTGCATGCCGGGTCATGTCCACGACGAGTTCGACGCCAGCCTCCGCCATCTTCGAACCGCCGGCGCCAAAACAGTGCGGCTGGGGCAGGCCGCGTTCCTTGCAGAACAGCTTCAATGCGGAAACGAGCTCGGCGCAGCGAGCATCACCGCTCACTTCGCCCGCCAGAAACATGACGCCCGGTTCATTCATGCCGCATGGCAGTTTGAACGTTCATCATCGAATCCGCCATGGCGTTTCCGGCGATCCAGCCCGTGGTCCATGCGGCCTGGAAGTTGAACCCGCCTGTGATGCCATCGATGTCGAGCAGTTCACCGGCGAAATACACACCCGGGCAAAGGCGGCTTTCCATGGTCTTGAAATTCACCTCCTTGAGGTTCACCCCGCCACAAGTGACAAACTCGTCCTTGTTGAGGCTTTTGCCCATGACAGTGAAATCGCACTCCACCAACTGCCTTGCGAGCGACTGGAGTCGGGCGCGGTCGAGTTGGGCCCATTTCATCTCGCGGGCGATGCCTGCGGCAGAGACCAGCTTTTCCCATAGCCGCGCAGGCAGTCCGGCCACGGCAGCGTTGCAGACCTGTCGTGCGCCGTTTGCTTCGCGCTGCCGCTGGCAGAGCGCCATGGCTGCATCCAGCGACGTGTCGCCGAGCCAGTTGACCCTCAGTGTGAACCGGTAGTCGCGGCCGTGCAGTTCACGCGCACCCCATGCTGAGAGACGCAAAATGGCGGGACCGCTCAAGCCCCAATGGGTGATCAGCACCGGGCCTCTTTCGCTCAGCCGCGTTTCCGGCACGGATGCCTGCGCGTCTTCAACAGACACCCCGGCAATGTCGCGGAGCCTTTCGTCGCTGATGTGAAAGGTGAACAACGACGGCACAGGGGCTGCGATCGTGTGCCCCAGTGAAACCGCCAGCGCGCCGCCGCCCGCAGCGCGGCAGCCGCCTGTCGCCATCAGAAGCTTGTCGCACACCGTTGTTATTCCGGTGTGGAGTGTGAGTTCGAAACCTCCCTGCGGATGTCTTCGCACCCGCTCCACGCCTGTGTTGGAGCACAATTCCACGCCGGCATCCCGCGCCGCTTCCAGGAGGCACTGGACAATCGTCTGCGACTGGTCGGTTGTGGGAAACATGCGGCCATCGGCCTCGGTCTTGAGTGCAACGCCTCGCGATGCGAACCACTTCACTGTGTCCGCGGCCTGGAAGCGGTGGAATGCGCCGATCAATTCACGGGTGCCTCTCGGGTAACGACCGGTGAACGCTTTTGGATCAAAACAGGCATGGGTGACATTGCATCGTCCGCCGCCGGATATCCTCACCTTTTGCAGGAACTG
>CAYQCZ010000119.1:0-9931 GCA_964415955.1 uncultured Verrucomicrobiota bacterium
CAAGGCAGCCGATGCCTGCCTCCGCTGCCACATCGGAACCCAGGCTGAATTCCGACTGCCGCACCATCATCCGGTTCTGGAAGGCCAGATGAACTGCGTGCAATGCCACGATCCCCACGGCCACGACATCATGAAAGCCTCCGGCGGCCTGGCCATGGCCCAGCCCAACCAGCAATGCGCCCCCTGCCATCGCGATCAGGCCCGCCCGTTCGTCTTCGAGCATGAGGCCATGCGTGAAGGCTGCATCGTCTGTCACAACCCCCACGGCACGGTCCACGACAAGCTGCTCGTCCAGCGCGATGCCAACCTCTGCCTCAGATGCCACGCCCAGACACAAGGCACGCCCGGCAGTCTTTTCATCGGAAAAATGGACCACACCGCCTTCGTGCGTCAGGGAACATGCTGGAGCGCGGGCTGCCACTCCGCCGTGCACGGCTCCAACATCAATCCCAAGCTGCAATACTGATGAACCTTGGGAACCGCCAGCAAGGCTCCGTGTGCCGGGCCAGGTCGTGCTGTGACCGGGCTGCGCTTCGCAGCCCAAGGCACACCAGCCTGCCTCTTTTGATTTTGTTCGTGTCCATCGGCCAGGGCGCCGAACCGGACATCTCCAGGCTCCCTCCACCCGTTCAACAACAGGTGGATTTCACCGCCGACATACAACCCATTCTCGAACACGCCTGCCTGCGTTGTCATGGACCGGAAAAGCGCGGAGGCGGGTTCCGTCTCGACTCAAGGGAGACCGCCTTGCGGGGAGGTGACAGTGGCACCGCGATCCTGCCGGGTGACAGTGCAGGAAGTTCCTTGATCCATTTCGTGGCCGGATTGGTCGAGGACATGACGATGCCCCCGAAGGGCAAGGGGGATCCGCTGACGGCCGCTCAAATCGCCCTGCTCCGGGCCTGGATTGACCAGGGGGCCGAGTGGCCCGACAACCCAGCCACTTTCAAACCGCGCTTCAGTGTGTCGCCTGCCATCCAGTGGATTGGCGTGGATGGAAACGAACGGCGGTTTCGTGAGCATTACCGGCAGCGTGAAGGCTGGAGCGGTGGTGCGATGGACTTTGAAATGGAGCAGACGATGCATGCGGACACACGGCTCAGGCTGCAAGGTCATGCACTGGCACAGCAGGAGGATTACCGTGTCGAACTGGAGTTGAAGCGCATGGATGTGGGTTTCATGCGCGGTGGTTATCGCGAGTTCCGAACGTGGTTCAATGACGTGGGCGGATTCTACGAGCCGTTCGGACTGGCCGCACCGGCGCTGAACCGTGATCTGCACGTGGACACCGGCCGGGCGTGGGTGGATTTCGGGCTGACGCTGCCGGACTGGCCACGCATGACGCTGGGCTATGAATACCAGTTCAAGGAGGGCGCAAGGTCCACGCTGCAATGGGGCGGCGTCACTGCCGGCGGGGTGACGAAATCCATTTTCCCGGCCTACAAGGAGGTGGATGAACAGACCCATGTGCTGAAGTTCGATATGAGCCACGAATGGCGCGGACTGCGGATGGAGGACAGTTTTCGCGGTGAATGGCACGATGCCCGGACAAGCCGGATCAATGCAAACTTTGCCACGTTCGACATTGCGCACGCCTATCATGAACGGTTCCGCTACTTTCAGGGGGCGAACGCGCTGACCCTGGAAAAGCAGGCGCGCGACTGGCTGTTTCTCTCGGGTGGCTATCTGTTTTCGCGCTTGAGCGGTGATGGCAGCTTTCAGCAAGTCGCCTTTGCGCCATCAACAGGAGTCATGGCCATTGCGCCGAGTGACGCCACCCCGCTGGCCGTGCTGCGATCGTCATCGCATGTGTTCAATCTGGGCGGCCAGCTTGGACCTTGGGATGGGCTGGCGTTCACCACTGCCGTTCAGGGCAGCTGGACACGCACGGAAGGTTTTGGCAACGGGTCGGTTTTTGGCTTTCCGGTGCGCTCTGCACACACCTACGGATCGGACATGGACAGGGCCGTCCTTGAACAGCGCCTCGGTGTCCGCTACGACAGGATTCCCTTCACCGTGCTGTTCGCCGATGCGAAGCTCCGCCAGGAAGGCACCGGACAGTTCGAGCGCGAGTTGATCGACGACGGTTTTGGCACGGACAAGGATTATCTCCGCAACACTGATGCAACCGGCCGTGTGAAGGAGTTCAGGGGTGGTTTCAGCGTCTCGCCGCACACAGCGGTGACGTTCACAACAAGCTATCGGAAACGCGACCAGTCGGACGATTACAACCACCGCACGGACACGGATCTGAGCGGCACGCCGGGAAACGGCTATCCTGCGCTGCTGCTGGCACGCGACGAAACAAGCGATGCATTCGAGGCCCGGCTGGCCTGGCGCACAACCCGATGGTTGCGCACGACGTTGAAATACCAGTTCAGCGCCACGGAATTCCTCAACCTGACCGCACCTGCGGCAACTTTCTTCCCCGCAGGCGGCGCCCCCGGAGGCCGTCTGCTCGCCGGAAAATATGATGAGCACCTCTACAGCCTGAACGCCACCCTCACGCCTTGGAAGAGACTCCACCTCAACGCAACGATCAACTACAGCGACACCCGTCAGATCAGCGGCGTGAACGACGGTGTGGCCATTGTCCCGTTCGAGGGCGGCACATGGAGCGTCATCAGCAGCGGCACATTCGTCGTGGACAACCGCACCGATTTCACCTTGACGCACAGTTTCTCCCGGGCGGACTTTGGCCAGTCAAACACCGCCTCCCTGCCGCTGGGCTTGAATTTCTCCATGCATGGCATCCAGGCGGGCTTGAAGCGGCGCATCCGCGACAATGTCCGTGCCGGCCTGCAATACCTTTTCCAGCACTACGATGAACGCAACACCGGCGGCTTCAACAACTATACCGCTAACGGCATTTTTGCTACGATGACATGGGAACTCAACTAATGAAAAACATCTCCAGCACGCCTCTCGTCAGATTCATTCTGGCCGCCTTTGTTGCGACCACCACTCTGGCCAATGCCCGTGATGTCAGGGTATTTCGCATTCCAAACGGAACCGTGAACAGTTGTCTGAATTGCCACGTTACCTCTAATGGCGGCCCTCGAAACCCATTCGGTCTGGCGGTAGAGGCCAAAATTGGCGGCACTCCAGCTGATGTCGCTTTCTGGGACGCAAGCCTGGCCGCTGCAGATTCCGACAACGACGGATTCACCAACGGGCAGGAACTGGGCGATCCTGATGGCGACTTCGCAAACATCGGCTCACCATCATTGGTCACCAATCCCGGCAATCCGGCCAGCAAGCCCGCTGTGAACACCGCTCCCTCCTTCACTTCCTCCGCCATCACAACGGCAGCGATTGCCACGGCCTACAGCTACACGGCAGCCGCCACTGACTCCGAGGGCCATTCGATCACCTTCAGCAAAGCATCCGGTCCATCCTGGTTGAGCGTGGCTGCAAACGGCGCTGTGACAGGCACGCCCTTGGAATCCGACACCGGAGACGTCACCGTCACCATCCGCGCCACGGACAACGGTTCTCCCGCTGCCACACGCGACCAGACCTACACACTGACCGTGAGGGCCACCTTTGCCGGCTGGCAAAACATCCACTTCACACTGCCTGCGGAAAATGCCATCGCCGCCGCAGGTGCAGATCCCGACGGGGACGGTTTCTCCAACCTGATCGAATACGCGCTGCGGATGAATCCACGGGTCCCTGCCCCCTACGATGGGGAAACCCGTTCCTTCGACGTCAGCGACCGTTTCGTGATCACCTGGCGGGTGCGGGACGATGCGCCGGGATTGTCCGTGACAGGCGAATTCTCCAGCCTGCTGCCCTTCACCAGCTTCACTTCGGTGACGGGCCTGCTGACCGATCCGAACACCAGTGATGGTTTCAAAACCGCCACGCTCACAGACACCGTCACAAGGACTTCCGCCGGCACCCGCTTCGTGCGTTTCAAGGTGTCCACCACTGAATAGCATCACCTGCACTCTTTCCGGGTGACACCCCGTGCAGGCTTGTGCGATTCATGGGGCATGACGACGCTGCTCATCGCCACCCGCAACAAGCACAAGGTGCAGGAGATCCGGGCCATTCTTGGCGACTCGTTCAACTACCTGACCCCGGATGCGCTGAAGGGAACCCCCTCCGTGGTGGAGGATGCTGACACATTCGAGGGCAACGCCATCAAGAAGGCCGTCGAACTGGCCGAGTGGTGGGCCGCAACGGCTCCCTCCGGGGAGGACAGCCGGTGTGTGCTCGCCGATGATTCCGGCCTGGAGGTGGACGCCTTGCACGGTGCGCCCGGAGTCCATTCCGCCCGCTTTGCCGCCATGGACACAGGCGCACCGGGAAACAGCCCGGACGCCGACAACAACGCCAAGCTGCTGAGATTGCTTCAAGCCGTTCCCGCAGAAGAAAGGACCGCTCGTTTCCACTGTGTCATCGCCTGGACCCCCGTTCCCACGCCGGCGCCTGCAACAGCGGGCGAGGTCTGCTTGAGCCGCGAGGCCGTCATACGCACCAGGACGTTTCATGGCACGTGCGAAGGGACAGTCGGAACGGCTCCCCGCGGCGCGCTTGGATTCGGTTATGACCCGCTTTTCACGCCGGAGGGACATGACCGCACCTTTGCCGAGCTGGGAGAGGACGTGAAAAACGGGCTCAGCCATCGCGCCCGGGCTCTTGCGAAACTCAAGGCATGGCTGGAAAAGACCCCCGCCTGATCAGTCCCCGCCAGCTTTACGCCAGTGGTCCGCATGCAACAGCCCCTTGTTGCCGGTGCGACGTTCCACGAGATCAAAGCCTTCCTCGCTCAACCAAGCGTCAGGCGGCGTGATGCGGGCTGCTCGCAACCCGGCAGCCACCCTGAAAAACCGATACATCAGCCAGTGAATGCCCCTGGCCCGCGCACGCTGCCAGCCGTCCGCCGGGATGCAAAAATCCGATATCAGCCATGCGCAGCCCGGCTTCACGGACTTCCCAATGTGGGCAACCACGGCGGGAAGCGTCCTGGCGGGGAAGCAGTCGAGAAAGAAGTGCGTGGCCGCAAGATCGAAGGCGTTGCTCGGCAATGGAACATTCATCACATCGCTGCGGATGAAATGAATCCTCGTTGGACACGAACTCCGGCCGCGTGACCGCATGCGCGAACGCTCCAGCATCGCTCCGCTGGCATCGATGCATGTGATCTCCTCCAGGTCCGCGTGCCGGAGGCACCACTCAAGAAACCGCCCATGGCCTTCCCCCACCAGCAGTGCAGTCTTCGCCCGCCGCACGACATGGGGATAAGCGATGCGACAGTCTTGCAGCAGATGCCCGGCGAGCACGGCCTCCAGCCAGTCGTAATGCGGTGCCAGCGTGTCGAAATTCATGCGCCCATCTGCCGGAGCCACGGCAGCCGCCTGTTCCAGATGCAGAATGCAACCAATCCGCCCGCCGCATACGCGAGCACATCCGCAGCGTCGGCTGTTGATCCGGAAAAAAGGAGCGGCCCGGCCCATTCACAGGTGAACGACCACACCACCAGGTGAAGCGCCACTTCTTGCGCTTCGGGTGGACGATCATGACGGCGCAGACCGAGTTTCCGGTGCCACCACATCATCACGGGCAGGGCGCAGGGAATCAGAAACAGATCATTGAAATAATGCCCAAGAAACGTCTGGTCCGCGCGGGGGGCGATCACAAAGCGGTTGAGCCCATAAGCCACGCAGCCCAGCAGGAACACAGGGTCTCGCAGATACGCGAAGGGTTTCACAGAAGCGCCACCATGATCAGGCCTGACAGGACTGCCAGGGCCACCTTCAGAAGCATTGTCATGCCCCCGATGTGCCACAGCCGGCACTGCTGACAAAGCCAAAAGAAAAGCCCCGCGGGATGCGGGGCTTTCGACAATCGTCCGGCGGCAGCGGTCAGTTGGCGGACCCTGTTCCTGTCCCGGTGGCCTCGGCCTTGCCCGTGGGCACGACCTTGTGAAGCGAAGCCACGTAGATGATGTCCGCATCGAGTGAATCCGTGCGGAATTCGTCACCCCGCACCGAGCTGAGAAGTTTATGGCCCGTGATGTATTCAATGTCGCCGGGATACAGGACACGTCCCTCTCCGATGGGCTGGTCCACCTTGTCGGCTCCCTGCGCCGATTCCGAGTTGAAGACATTGCGGATGCGGATGGCATCGACCACTTCACCCGGGGCCACACCAAAGGAAGTCAGGTCGAAGGTCACCGAGTTGACCCCGTGGGCGGGATCGCTCTGAAAGGCAAACTGGTAACGGTAATGGCTCCATTCCGTCGAGCCCACCTTGCGCACAGCCACGGCGAATGCCTCATAGGAACCCACTTCATACACCACAAAATCAGGTCCCTGCTCATTCTTGATGCCGTGTTTGCCCCACGTGAGTTCAATGGTCAGGCGATCCTTGTTGGGCTGGGGCCCGAACGTCCCCTTTTCCGGCATGGAGACATATCTGGCCCGGTCGTCTGTGTGCTTGGCGGAGCGGCCCAGCAGACGGCCGACGGATTTGCCGCGATCGAAGGTCACGAAAGGATTTGTGGCGTCACCAACGAGCACGTCACGGCTTTGTTCCACGCGCGCAAAAATCTTGCTGCTGTAATCCTGGGTGCTGGCGCTGCCCTCCACGATATGGGCGGTCTGGGCGCTGTTGACCGTGTCAAACGTCACTCCGGCAATGGTGAAGCTGTCGGCCATGACTTCGGCCACGCCGAGAGCGAGCACCGCGCCGGCCAGCATGTTGATGGGTGTCATCCTCATAAATCGCATCAGCAAAAGGTGTTCCCGCAGAACCAAATATGCCGCAAATACTCCACCCAACACCATCCCAGGTCAATTCTCAATTGGACCGACGCAAGCCTTCACGGCACCTGCCCTGAGCGAACTGCAAGCGACGCGTCTCATCTGGAACGTTTCAAATGCCGGTCGGCGAAACGCAGATACTGCTCCCAGTCATAGTCCTTCACATCATGACCCCCGGTGCGGACGTGATAGCCGACAAATTCGCCCACGGGATGGTCCACGGGCGGCTGTTCGGACACATTCACGCCCCGCCTGCCAAACAATTCATACAGAGGCCCGGCATGCAGTGCGGAGAGGAATTCACCCTTCGGATCCGCCCATTGGTCCTCCAATGCACTGGCGACATACACCGGCCGCGGGGCCATGAGGGCGATCAACCCATGTTGATCCACAGGCAGCGTGTTTTCGCGTCCGTTGTAGTCTTTGAACCGTCCGCAAAACCAGTGAGGGAAGGAGGTGTTGATGCGCGCCACCGTCTCACCGAACTGTCTCCGGCTCAGCGCTGCGCCCCCGCAGCCCGAATCATTGGAAATCACCATGGCGAACCGTTCATCGCTGGCACCGGCCCAGAGCGAGGTTTTCCCAAGACGCGAATGGCCCATGACCGCCACGCGCTTCGCATCCACCTGGGGATCCTTCTCCAAGTAGTCCAATGCCCGGCTCAGGCCCCACGCCCAGGCACCGATGGCACCCCAGTCCTCCGCTGACGCCTCGTCAGGCGCACCCCTGCCACGGGTCACACCGAGGGGCTGTGCCCCGGGTTTGCGGACGGCCAGGCTCCGGGGTTGAAAAAGCGAGCGAACGCTGTTGGTCCATCCTTCGGCATGATCGGGTTCGATGTCGCCATAGTAAATGGTGACAAGTCCATATCCCCGCTTGAGGATCATTTCCACCGGCCACCGGCTGCTCGCAGCTCCACGGGCTTCCTCCGTGGCCCTGTTGTTCACCACACCCTTGCCGCCGCTGCGCATCCAGCTTTGTGAAAGGGTGATCGCAGGATCCGGGTGCACGGCATGGTTGCCCTGAAAGTTCAGACCGAGGAAAGCCGGCACTGGTTTGCCAGCGTTGTTGGGCGTGAATATCAGCAGGTGCATCCTTGGGCCTTCTGCACCCCGCGTGAAATGCACGGTGACCTCCTTGCGTGTCGCCAGTCCGCCAAGGGCGGCTTTGTCCACCGATGTCACCTCGCTGCGGACTTCCTTGAGCCGCTGCTGTGGCAATCGTCCATACACATGGGACTGGAAAAGATCGACAAGCTCTGGCCGGCGTTTTTTCTGCCAGTCCCTGGCGCTCATCACCCGAGTGCCGTCCTGGCAGACCAGCAATGCGGGCAGTTCGTAGGCGGGCACCTTGGATTCATCGTAGTTGAATCCAGCCGGGGCGGCATCGGCATCGATGACAGTCATGAGACAGGCGGCAAAGAGGACCAGACATTGGCGCTTGGTGGACATGCGCGCACACTATGCCGGTCGCCCACTGCCATCAAGCACCGCGTTGGCCCGGACCAAGGCCCATGATGGCGGGCAGCACTTCGCGTTCAGCCCGGTCCACATCACCGGGAAAATCAATCTCCGTCCAGGGCAGACCGGTGATGTCCTCCAGTCCGAAACACCCATCCTGCACGAGCAATCGCAGGACATCATCCAGGGATTCGCGGCGTCCGGCACCGGTGAGCCGCTTCCGGGTTTCCGCCACAAAGCGCGTGACATGTTCCGGCGACAGTTTGAAGAAGCCGACGGATTCGCCCATCCAGTCACACCGGCCCCGCCATTGTTTCACGAAATCAAAAGGCCGCCCCTCCCGCACCGGCACCAGCACGGGATCATCGTCTGCCGTGGAGAAATCACGGTCCACCAGCAACGCCGAAGCATGCTGCGAGTGGATGAGTCGCCCCAGGAACACGGACGGATAAAGCACGTCCGCATCCATGACCAGCACAGGTTCCTTCACGCCCTCCAGATCCGGCAGCGAAGCCGCCACGCTCAGCACGCTCCCCTCCGTGTAATCCGGATTGTGACGCGTGGTGATGCGCACCGGTGAATCCTCGCCCAGTCTGGCAATGGCCGCCTCCAGCATGTCCCGGCAGTAGCCTGTTACCACAACAAGCTCTTTCACTCCGGCCTGAGCAAGTCTTTGCAGATGCCAGTCCAGCAGGGTGCGCCCGCCGAATTCAAGAAGCACCTTGGGCCGTTTCCCAAAGTGCTCCTCCAGTCGTCTGCCGATTCCGGCCGCATAAAGAAAGGCCTTCATGCTCCCGATTGCCGGCGGCACAACACGGCGCGCTCGCTCCAGGCCGTCCACAAGGCGAACAGCGGCGCCCCCACCGATGCAGCCACCAACAGCCACCAAAGAACGGTGCTGCCGGCCCATGCCAGCGGCCCGAGCAGCAGCAACCCGTCATCAGGGTCAATGCCCGCCCTGCCGTTGAACACCTGCTGACCGTCCTTGCGGGCATTCTCGATCATGGCAATCAGTCCAAAGATGGCCCCGATGCCAAGTCCGGCTGACAGTCCCAGCACCACCGCCCACGTGCCCGCCCCGTCATGCCGGAACCCGATCCCAATGCCAACAAAGGCGGCAGCGTTGCAGACGGCGTCGCTGACCAGATCGTAGATGTGGCCGGCCCTGCTCCTGCGGTTGGCGATGCGGGCCAGTTCACCGTCGGCGCGGTCCAGCACCGATGAAAACACGAAGACAATGCCGCCCCAGAGGTTGCCCTGTGCGGTTCCCATGGCAAAGAAAGCGGCGGCGATGAAACCTGTCATCAGACGCACCGTGGTGATCTGGTTCGGTTGCACGGAAGTGTTCACCAGAGGACGGATCATCCAGCGAGCGATGGCATGGATGTAAGTGGCCGGCGGCGGTTCGCCCGCCCTGCCTGAGAGTATGCCCTTGAACATGGCCATGCGGAGGAGCGGTTAAATTTTGTAGGCGTAGTCCCTGCCCGGTTCACGCTCGATGTCGGGCGGGAAACTCTTGCGCTTGTCGATGTAGTATTGCTCCCGGTAGTCGCCTTCGGACGCCTTGTTGTAGGTCAGGTAAATGACACGGCGCGTGCTGGCGGTCATGTTCGGCGCGGAGCGGTGGGGCGCATAGGAATCAAAGAACACCAGATCGCCCGGCTCCATGGTCACGGGCTCCCAGGTCAGTTTGTCGCA
>CAYQCZ010000120.1:0-3635 GCA_964415955.1 uncultured Verrucomicrobiota bacterium
CAGCCGCAGCCCGTTCCGCTGAGCCAGCACCTCCAGCTCCGCCACGCTGAACCCCTTGTCGGCGCGCGGTTCCAGCCACAGATCCTCGCACTGGAACTTCAGGCGTGAAACCGGATGTCGCATCGTGTCCTGCCATGCTGCGGTCATGGCTGTGTGCAGACGGCCGGCCAGGACTGGTCGGTTTTCCTTCGCGCCATTGTTGTATTTGCCCGCTGTGACATTGCCGCTGCATCCCGACACATACATCTGTTTCACCGATGGCATTTCTGCCTGGCGTTTGCGCCGCGCAAGGCCCGGAAAGTCCGCCGACACCTCGCCCTGTCCGTAATAACTCATGGGATGCACCGCGTAAAAACTCACCGCGGCCAGGGGTGTTTCACCGTTCCAGAAGCTGAGCGTCCTGAGCCACGGGTCCGTCAAGCCCTCCTCCGCTTCGATGGCAAACACGTTGCGCGTGCTGCTGGTGCGGTCAAATCGCACGGTTCCGTCGGGCATCACGTAGCGCCGGTTTGATGCCACCTTCTCCACCTTCGCCCGCCCGGTGCCGATGTGGGTGAAGGGCATGGCGAATGGCAGCGCTGTTTTCAAGGCGTGGGCCACGCGCCGGACCGCAACTTCGTGAAAGTCCGGATCACACACCGTGCCTGCCAGTTTGCGTGAACGCAGGATGCGCTCCGCCTCAAGGTCCGCCACGGGCGCATCATGTTGATGGATGGCGGTCACGAGCACTCTCTGCGGTTCGGTGCCGGCGGCTTCAGCGAGCGCTGTTTGCCAGCGCAGGTGGGCGTCGTTGCGGATCTCGCACCAGTCCACCGACACCAGCACGATGGGCAACCCATCCCCCAGCAGAACGAACCCGTTTGCTTCCAATGGATCGGCGACACTTCTGGACAGCCATGCCCCGCCCATCATCCCATGGCCGACCGGCACCGTGACATCGGCGCTGAAAGTGGCCAGGCGCAGTTGTGGACCACTCCTCAACGAGCCGCATCCCTCCAGCAGCAGACCCGGTGCGGCCATGGAGAGGGTTTGAAGCGCGCGGCGACGCGAGCATCTGCGGGATTCAAGGTGCATGAAACCAGTGTCCGGTCATGCGCCATCCATGCGCAAGCCTTGGAATGGATCCGCAGCGCTCTTGCAGGGCGCTGAAAACTTCATTCCAGCATGGGACGGCGCGTGTGATCTGCCTGCCAAGGTCCTGGCAGGACGGATGGGAGTCACCGGTGCAGCACATCAACAGTGATGTAGTGCAGCACTTCGCCCATGGCATTGGCTGCCTTGTTTGTCTCGGTCAGCACAAAGGTTCCGCCATGGAGGATGTTCGTTGAGTTGACCATGCCAAGGATACGGCCTGCGGGTTGCCCGGCGCTGGCCATGGCCACGACTTCGATGCAGGATTCATCCGGCTTCAATCGCGGCAAAATATCGAGTTCCGTCCCTCCTGGCGCAGTGAAGTGCGCCTGCCTGCCGTTTGTTGTCTTCACTTCTGGCAATTCCTCCATTTCGATCCCGGCGCTTTGCTTCCATGCCTTCAACGCCGCATGGTAATCCCACGTCGTGGTCTTTGGTCCTCCTTGTGTAAATCTGGCGACATCACGCCCCAAAGCCGCCTTGTCGCTCACGGAATGGGCGGCACGCACTGAAACAACTTTGATCAAGATGTGGGCCGGGAGGGTTTGTCCCTCCGGTTTGTTCAGAGATTCCAGACTTTGCTCGATGAGCTTCAGGTCTGCCGCCGTCGCACTGGCAAGGAGTTGTCCTTTGGCCGGGTCAAACTGCACCCGCCCGGTGCCGGGCCGGTTGCCGCCCACGTTCACGCCCTGGGACGAAAGCATTTGCTGGAAGATTTGCCCGGCATTGGCCCCGGTCACCTGATTGGGCGTCAGGTTCACACCCGGCACACCGCCGCGCTGAATGACGCCCTGCAATCCTTGGAGGAACACGCTTGGATCGACCTTGTAGGTGCGCGTGAACACGCCGGGATCGGGCTTCACCGTGAACACGATGGCGTAGTCCTCCACGATGAACTGGATGGGTTGGTCGGCGAGTTTGCATGTCGCATCCAATGCTTGGGCCAGTGTCACGTCATCAAGTCCAGCCATGCTGATGAGCACGTTTCCCATGTCCACTCGCGCCTGTTGCGGTTGACCGCCTTGCACGCGATCCGGCTGGTTGAGATAAGGATTCAGGATGAAGTTGATGCCCTTATGCTCCGGGTCCAGCTTCTGGCATTCCTCGTATAGCATCTTCACAGCATCGCTCAATGGAATCGAATCAAACGGCCCGAATTGCTTGAAGCGAATCTCGTTCATCTTCCGCAATATCGCCTGCCGAGAAGTGGTGCTGGAGGTGCCCATGGCGACAGGTGGCTCCGCAGCGGGTTTGTGGAGCGGTTCATTGCCGATTGCCTGTAATTCTGATGTTGGGATTTCAATCGACCGCAGAGGCGCTTGTGCCCGGGTGGCTTGCGGGCATGCCGTGCCCAAAATGAGATTCGAAGCGAACACAAGGTGCCCCAATTTGAGCCAGGTATGGATTGTGCAGTTGACGGTGCCCATGTAGTTGAAAGAACCTTGCAACATTTCCATGAAAAATCACGTGCTGATTGCAAAGCTTGCCGTTGTTGCGGCTCTGTTTGTTCAAGTGTCCGTAATGCAGGGCGCCGAACCCCGGTGGTTCAAGGGCAACCTGCACACGCATTCTCTCTGGAGTGATGGCGATGATTACCCGGAGATGATTGCGGACTGGTATAAGTCCCACGGGTATCACTTCCTGATGCTCTCCGATCACAATACTTTGCAGGAGGGGCAGAAGTGGATCGACGTCGAAAAGAGCAAGGGCAAGGAGGCCGCGCTGGAGAAGTATGTGAAGCGGTTCGGAGAAGAGTGGGTTGAGAGACGGGACAACAACGGGCGGCAGGAGGCGCGCTTGAAAACGCTGGCTGAATTCCGGTCGACATTCGATGAGCCGGGCCGGTTTCTGCTGATCCAGGGCGAGGAAATCACGTCGCAGCACCTGACCGCGCCCGTTCATGTGAACGCCACCAATCTGCGCAAGGTGATCAAGCCTGCCAGTGGAGATTCCGTGCTGGAAGTGCTGCGGGCCAACGTCAATGCCGTGCTGAAGCAGCGCGAAGAGACCGGCGTCCCCATGTTCCCGCATCTGAATCATCCCAACTTCCGCTGGGGCGTGACCGCCGAGGAACTCATGCAGGTGGAAGGCGAGCGTTTCTTCGAGGTGTATAACGGCCATCCGCAGGTGAATTACGAGGGGGATGAAACCCACGCCGGATGTGAACGCATCTGGGACATCGTCCTGACCAGGCGGCTGGCTGAACTGAAATTGCCCGTCCTTTACGGCATCGGCACGGATGACTCCCATGCCTACCACGCGACCTCGTCCAAGCTCAGCAATCCGGGCCGCGGATGGGTGATGGTGCGTGCGGTCTCGCTCTCCCCGGAGGACATCGTTCATGCCATGGAAGCGGGAGACTTCCATGCCTCCAGCGGTGTGACGTTGAAGGATGTGCAGTTCAAAGGAAAGAAGCTCAGCGTCCAGATCAATGCCGAGCCGGGCGTGACCTACACCACCACATTCATCGGGACGCGCAGGGGTTACGATCCCACCAGCACGCC
>CAYQCZ010000120.1:3645-8296 GCA_964415955.1 uncultured Verrucomicrobiota bacterium
TGTGACGGGGCCGAACGGCGTTCCTCTGCGCGTGACGCACCGTTACAGCGATGACATTGGGGCCACGCTCGCGACGGTCGTTGGTGCGAATCCTTCATACACGTTGAAAGGCGATGAGATTTATGTGCGTGCGATCGTGACGTCCTCGAAGCTGAAGGCGAACCCCTACGTCGAGGGCGAGTTTGAGAAGGCATGGGTGCAGCCGGTGGTTCCAGACAAATGAACATCAACCTGGCAATCCTGTGGGAGACAGTGGTTGAAGCACGACTGGACACTAATGCACACCAATCAGAGGGCGTGGAGCGTGATTTCATTGGTGTTCATTCGTGCGTGTTCGTGGTTGATGGATTTGTTCTGCTTTACCCAAGCGGGCGTCGCGAATCGCCGGGCCTCCTGCTCAAGGGTGGGGCGAGACTCTGTCGAGCCCTGATCTCCCCGCAGATGGCTCACAACGAATTGCAGGTGGTAGAATGCGCGGAGCACCGTCAGTTCGCCGGCAGCTCCACTGCAACACGCATCAGGCTTTCAAGGCACAGTCAGGGCTCGACAGAGTCTCGCCCCACCCGTTGCACACAGCGATACCAGTAGGCTCCATGCGTGGCTCGCTACCCATATTGCTCGACGGCAGGCTTCGGTTTCCTGATCCCGCCAAGGCGGATGCCCAGGGGTTGGTTGCGGTGGGCGGCGATCTGTCCGTGGAAAGGCTTCTGCTGGCCTATCGCAGCGGCATTTTTCCATGGACGGCCGATCCCATCACGTGGTGGTCGCCTGATCCGCGCGGCATTTTTGAACTGGCTCATTTCCATGTTCCCAGAAGCCTGGAGCGGACGCTGCGCAAGAAACCGTTTGAGGTGACCTGTGACCGGGCCTTTCGCGACGTGGTGCGCGGATGCGCCCTGGCCCGCAGGCAGGGAAACTGGATTACACGGGAATTTGTCGAGGCCTATGCACGATTGCATGAAGCGGGTCATGCGCACAGTGTCGAGTCCTGGCAGGAGGGGCATCTGGTCGGCGGCATCTATGGAGTCGCGGTGGGCGGTTTGTTTGCGGGCGAATCCATGTTTCACAAGGTGAGCGAGGCATCGAAGGTTGCGCTGGTTCATCTGGTGGAGACGCTGCGGGCCAACCGATATGCCTTGTTCGACATCCAGATGGTGACGGAAATCACGCAGCGTCTGGGTGCGATTGAGGTTTCGCGCGCGGATTATCTGGCAAGGCTGCGCGAAGTCGTGGAGTTGGACTGCCGGTTTGATGGATGAATCATTCTTTTTCTGATGACATGGCAGGCCCGGATGGGGACGTTTCCTTCAGGAAGCGCGGCGTGGCGCGTCGTAACCCAATGAACCACCTGAGCACCAAGATACCAAGGATTGGAACGGTGGCAGTCCTCTTGGGAATGATTGCCGGCCTGCTCACTCATGCTTCCGCTGCACAAAACACGCCGACCGTGCTGAATGTGCCGGGGTTGCCCCATGCTTTTCGTCTGGGTGAACGCGTTCTTTCCGGCGGCACACCGGAGGGAGATGCAGGTTTTGCCGGTCTCCAGGCACTCGGCGTGAAAACAATCATCAGTGTCGATGGCGCGCGTCCGGATGTGGAGGCGGCGCGTCGCCATGGGTTGCGATACGTGCATCTCCCCCACGGCTACGATGGCATCAACACGAACGTCCAGGTCCAACTGGCAAAGGCCGCCGTCACACTGCCCGGCCCCATTTATGTTCACTGCCATCATGGCAGGCATCGTGGTCCGGCAGCGTCTGCCATTGTGTGCATGACCGTTGAAGGCTGGTCAGCCATGGACGGTGAATCATGGCTGCGAACGGCCGGAACGGACACCAATTACCATGGGCTCTTCGATGTTGTGAGGTCGTTTCAAAGGCCTGGGGAGGAGGCGTTGCGCAGGATGGTTGTGGACCTCCCGGAACAAGCAGTCGTCACGGACATGGTGAACTCCATGGTGTTGATCGATCACACCTGGAATCAGTTGAAATGGATCAAATCCGCCTCCTACCAGACACCAAGGGACCGCCCCGATCTGCGTCCAGTGGCCGAAGCCCGCCTGCTCATGGAGCATTTTCGTGAAGGTCAAAGACTGCATGATGCGTCTTCAAGAGGCCGTGAGTTCATGGAGTTCATGGTGAGGTCGGAATCATTGGGCAGGAAGTTGGAGAATCAACTGGCGTTGCATGCACGGGAGCCTTCGCCCGCAGTGCGATCAGAACTCGATCGCACCATGGATGCTCTCGCACAGACCTGCACTGACTGTCACAAACGGTTCCGCAACAAGGCGTCGTCCGGTGCCCCGAGGTAGCTTCGGGCCGCGACGTGGGAGGCGGCTCATTCGCCCGGATATCCAGGCACAGCAGGGCCGGAGCCGGGTTCCCTGAAATGGCGCACGCGAAGTTGATCCTGCCTCATGGCTTCGACATGCCCATCCGCAAAGAGAAGGTTCAACAGTTTGCCACCATGCCGTGGCGGGTAATGGCTCTCCGAATTGAACGGCACCCAGGGCGGTCTCGGTGGTGTGGACAGCCTCGAATCCGAACAACCCGGACTGCGGCGATGATCCCAGATGACGGCCCGGATGGAGGGCTCTGAAACCGAGGACTCACTGCGCAACATCGGGCTGCCATCCGAGTAGTTCATGCCGTAGCCACACTGCCACTGCCACTCCTCGGGACACCTGAATGTGTTCGTCTGGCTGACATATTTGAACAGGAGGCCATGCTTGAAACCTGCGCCCGGCGGCTGGTCCGGCACCTGTGTCGGGTCATACGGCGCCCACCATTGTTCGTTCGGACCGCTGGGTGGAGGATTGTTAGGTCCATTGCCTGATGGAACACCCGCGCTCAGGCCGTAGGGATCAGACGGCGTGTCCGGACACACACGATAGGGCATGTGCATGCCGTCATTGTCATCGCGGTAGAGATGGCATCCCACGCCGATCTGCTTGAGGTTGTTGATGCAGGCCGCCTGGCGCGCCTTGCCTTTGGCCTTGGCCAGCACGGGCAGAAGAAGTCCTGCCAGCACCGCGATGATGGCGATGACCACGAGAAGTTCGATCAACGTGAACCCGGTTCTGGAGGTGATGTGCATGCAGCGGTCGGATTTGAAACGTCGCAAGTCTGGCACGCGACACATTTTGCGGGCGCACGGCTGCGCGGACATCATCATGAGAAAGCGATGCAGTCCATGACGCTTCCCAGGCCGGATGATTGACTGTAATGCTTGTGCGCGTTGCACGTCAGCCAGGTGAAATGAACAACATCGAAACCCATCTTCTCAATCATCTGGGCGAGTTTCTTGCCTTTGCACGTGCACGGTTGCGCGACCCCGAGATGGCGGCAGACGTCGTGCAGGAAAGTCTTTTGAAGGCCATCCAGCGCGGCGAGCAGTTACGCGACGGGGAAAGCGCAAGGGCATGGTTCTACCGCATCCTGCGCAACACGATCATCGACCTTCAACGCCGTAATCAGACACGTCAGCGCGTTGCCGAACAAGTGGCCGTCGAGTTCGACATCGCCGCCGACAAGGAGGCCGATCGCGCCGTATGCCAGTGCCTGGGGCATCTTCTGCCATCGCTCAAGCCGGATTACGCGGAGTTGATACGACGCATTGACCTGCAGGGTGAATTGCCGGAAGACGTTGCGGTCGAGTTGTCGCTCAGTCGCAACAATCTCACCGTGCGACTGCACCGCGCCCGCAGACAGCTCAAGGAGCGCCTCGAAGCCACGTGCCGCGTCTGTGCGAAGCACGGCTGCCTCGACTGCCATTGCGAACCCACCACACACGACGAGGAGAATTGACCATGACGACCGATCCCATCTGCGGCATGAAGGTGGACGAAGCGAAGGCGTTGAAAACCGAGCGCGACGGCGAGACTCATTACTTTTGTTCGGAGCATTGTCGGACCAAGTTTCTCAACGAAGGCGAAGGCAGTTCGCCGACGCGGGAGGCTTCGAGCGCCTCCGGCAAGTCCTGCTGTGGCGGCGGGGCAAGGAGGGCCGAGGCTCCGAAACAGGAAGCCAGATCATGTTGCTCCACCAAACCCGGGCACGGCGCACACGACCACCATCATCACGAACATTCATCCCACGCCGAATCCCCGAAGTCGAACGCCGCCTACTACTGCCCGATGTGTCCAGGTGTGGAGTCGGACCAGCCCGGCGATTGTCCGAAGTGTGGCATGGCGCTGGAGCGCAATCCGTCCGCGCCCGCAAAACGGAAATCAATCTGGACCTGCCCGATGCATCCGGAGATCGAGCAGGATCACCCGGGCTCGTGCCCGAAGTGCGGGATGGATCTGGAGCCAAAGTCAGTCGGTGAAGGCGGCGACGAGGAGGAGGCGGCCACGCGCGCGCTCAGCCGGAAGTTCTGGATCGCGCTGGCGTTGACCGTGCCGGTGTTCTTTCTGGCGATGGGCAAGATGGTTCCTGGTCTAAAACTTGAACAATGGATTCCCCATCGCGTCGGGAAATGGCTGGAGTTCATCCTCAGCATCCCGGTCGTGCTCTGGGCGGGCGGCATGTTCTTCCAGCGCGGCTGGAACTCCATCGTCAACCGCAGTCCGAACATGTTCACGCTGATCGCGATCGGCGTGGGCGCGGCGTTTGGGTTCAGCGTCGTCGCCGTGGTCGCGCCCGGCGTGTTC
>CAYQCZ010000120.1:8306-8995 GCA_964415955.1 uncultured Verrucomicrobiota bacterium
TACCCCGAAGCGGCGATGCCGGCGCTGTATTCGCCACCTTCGCGCCCGGCGTGTTCCCGGAGTCGTTCCGGCATCACGGCGAAGTCGGACTCTACTTCGAGGCGGCGGCGGTGATCATCACGCTGGTGTTGCTCGGGCAGTTGCTCGAAGCGAAGGCCCGCAGCCGGACCGGCAAGGCGGTGCAGGCGTTGCTCGAACTTGGCGCGAAGACCGCCCACCGCGTCCACGACGGCGAGGAGGAGGAGATTGCCATCGACGAGATTCAACCCGGTGACCAGCTTCGGGTGCGACCGGGCGAGAAGGTGCCGATCGATGGCGAGATCGTGGATGGTCGCAGCAACCTCGACGAATCGATGATCACCGGTGAACCGGTGCCGGTGGAGAAGCGCAAGGGCGACAAGGTCATCGGCGCGACGGTGAACCAGACCGGGTCGTTTTTGATGAAGGCGGAAAAGGTCGGGGGCGAGACGTTGCTGGCGCAGATCATTCACATGGTGTCCGAGGCGCAGCGCAGCCGCGCGCCGATTCAGAAGCTGGCCGACCAGGTCGCGGCGTGGTTCGTGCCCGCAGTGGTCGTGTCGGCGATCATCACGTTCATCGTGTGGTCGGTCTGGGGACCGGCACCGGCATTCGCCTACGCATTGGTGAACGCCGTGGCGGTGTTGATCATCGCCTGTCCGTGCGCGCTC
>CAYQCZ010000120.1:9005-9925 GCA_964415955.1 uncultured Verrucomicrobiota bacterium
GTGGGCGTGGGGCGCGCCGCGCAGGTGGGTATTCTGGTGAAGAACGCCGAGGCGATGGAACGTACCGAAAAGGTCACGCACCTGATCACCGACAAGACCGGAACATTGACCGCCGGAAAACCGAAGGTGGTGGATATCATACCCAGTGGTAGGAGCCGACGTGAGGAGGCTCATGAAACCGTAAACAGTCAGAGCGGGCTGACGTCCGCTGCTACTGGGGAGGGAATGGCCGTTCTCCGTCTTGCCGCTGCTTTGGAACAACAGAGTGAGCATCCGTTGGCCCGCGCGATCGTCGATGCGGCGAAGGAACAGGAACTCGACCTGTCCTCGCCGGAGGATTTCGAGTCCACGACTGCGGGCGGCGTCTCGGGCAAGGTCGATGGCAGGACAATTCGCGTCGGCAAGCCGGGCTTTCTTCAGGAACAGGGTGTTAGATCGAACGACGAGCTGAGGGCTCGCGCGGAAGAACTGCAGCAAAAAGCGCGGACCGTCGTTTGGGTCGCGCAGGAGACCGAGGTCATCGGCCTCATCGCCGTCGCCGATCCGATCAAGGACTCCACGCCGGACGCGATTCGCCGGCTGCATGAACTGGGCATCAAGGTGATCATGTGCACCGGCGACCACGAGCAGACCGCGCGCGCCGTGGCGAAGGAATTGGGCATTGATGAGGTCCACGCGGGCGTCACTCCCGAGGACAAGCAGCGCATCGTGAATGATCTTCGGAAGAGCGGTGCGGTCGTCGCGATGGCCGGCGACGGCATCAACGATGCCCCGGCCCTGGCGGCGGCTGATGTCGGCATCGCCATGGGCACGGGCACCGACGTGGCCATCGAGAGCGCGGGCATCACGCTGGTGAAGGGCGATCTGTCCGGCATCCTCAAAGCGATCCAGCTCAGTCGCGCCGTCATGCGCAACATCCG
>CAYQCZ010000121.1:0-5670 GCA_964415955.1 uncultured Verrucomicrobiota bacterium
GGCCTACGAACTGACCACGCTGTTGAAGCCGCTCGAGGCAAACCGCAGGCACATGACGGTATATCGCGGGCTCGACCACGGGATCAAAGGCGGGCACTTCGCGGTCCACACGTTCCTTTCCGGTGTGCTGCATCATCAGGCGCAGGACATGCCCGATGGCAACATCACGATCGACCAGTTCATCGCGGACGAGGTGGGCGTGCAGACACGATTCCCGTCGCTGACCGTGGGGTGCGAGGGCGGCATCCATGGCGGCTGCCAGATTGCGTGGACACGCTCGGGGGTGCGGGTGCCGCCGATCACCGGTCCGGCGGAGCTGTTCGAGAAGCTGTTCATCTCGGACTCATCGGACGTGCAGGCCCGGAAAGTCCGGCAGAACCGCCTGCAAAGCTCGATCCTCGATGCGGTGCTCGAGGATGCCGGCCGGCTTTCGAAGAAGGTGAACCAGGAGGACCGTGCCAAGCTCGACGAGTATTTCACATCCGTGCGCGATGTGGAGAAACGCCTCGAACTGCGGGAGCGCTGGACGGAGCAGCCCAAGCCACAGGCACCCTTCGCAAAGCCATCCAACACCAACACGGTCCATGATCTGCCGCTGCTGTATGAGTTGATAGCACTGGCGTTGCAAACCGACTCGACCCGTGTGGCGACACTGGAGATTGGCGGCAGCTTCCTGCCGCAGCACCTGGGCATCGACAAGAGCTACCACAGCATGTCGCACCACGGTAACGACCCGGACACCATCGCCAACCTCATCAAGCTGGAGGCCTACCAGATCGAACATTTTGGAAAGTTCCTGGCTCGACTGGAGGGCATCCGGGACGGCGGCCGCTCGCTGCTCGATTCGACGACAGTTCTCTGGGGCAGTGGCATGGGGAACGCGCATTCGCATACGAACACCGATCTGCCGCTGATCCTCGCCGGTGGCGGCTACAAGCACGGCCAGTTCCGCAACGTCACGCAGGAAAAGCGCGGCAAGGTGCCCTTGTGCAACCTCTACCTCGACATCGCCCGGCGCATGGGCATCGAGGCGGAACGCTTCGGCACCAGCACGGGGACGTTCTGCTGAACAATCCGTGCGGTCGCCGGTCCAAAGCCTCCCAGACGATCCCATGTGGTTCCGACCCGTCATCGCATTGCTCCTCCTCGCCGTCCCGTTTTGCCGTGCGGCGGACGGTGATGTGGGAAAGTTCCTCAGCCGTTACTGCCTCGAGTGCCACGACGCCTCGGTGCAGAAGGGCGAGCGGGAGTTCGAGAGCTTCAAGCTGCCCGTCAAGACACAGCCGGACCTCATCACGGCGCAGGAGATCATCGACCAGATCACGTTGAGGGAAATGCCGCCGAAGAAGTCGGAGCAGCCCACCGACGAAGAACGGCTGGCGGTCGTGCGCACGTTGCGCGACGGAATCTCCGCGGCGCGCAACCTGTTCAAGAGCACCGGCGGACGCACGGTGATGCGGCGTCTCTCGAGGCGCGAGTATGAGGTCACGCTGGAGACGCTCTTCGGCCGCCGCCTCGACATGATGGGGCTGACTGCGGAGTTTCCGAAGGAGAACACCAGCGAGCATCTGGACAACATCGGCCAGGCCCTGGTGACCTCGGGCTTTCTGCTTGATCAATACTTTCTAGCAGCCGACCGGCTCGTCGAGTCGCGCCTGAATCGCCCGCCAACAGAGCCAAAGACATGGCAGTTCAACGGAAATTTCAAGCAATACGAGGAACTCACGGGGTCGCATCAGTCGGTCTTCAACTTCCGTTACCTCTGCATTTACGAACAGCCGAACACCGACACGCGCCAGGGCGGCTACGGGCACATCGAGGATTTTTTGCAGGGTGTTCCAGTGTCCGGCCTCTACGACATCGAGGTGCTGGCGCAGGCGATGCATCGCGACACACACTACGACCCGAAGATTCTCGGCATGGATTTTTCCGAGCCGTTCCTGCTGGGCATCGTGCCGGGCGACGTGCGCAAGGGGCACATCCATTACCCGCAGCGCGTGGAGCCGCTGCTGGCGGCGCCGGTCGCCCTGCCCGATGACAAACCCGGGTGGCAGAAGTTCCGCGTGTGGCTGGAAGCGGGGCAGACGCCGCGGTTCATCTTTCCCAACGGTGCCTACGAGTCGCGCGCGTCGGTCATCCAGCTCAACAAGCGCTACGAGACCGAGCTGGGGAAACAAACGGGAAGCAGTGTCAGCCGCACGCTGCTGCTGACCAAAGGCAAGCTGCCGCACATCCGCATCTCCGAAATCAAGATTCACGGGCCGATTGCCGAGCAGGGAGGTGGCGTCGAAGAACTCAGCGTGTTCGGCAGGGACGGTTTCCAGGAAAAGCGTGCCGTGGATCAGCTCCTCGCGTTTGGCGAACGCGCATTTCGTCGGCCGCTGACGCGCGACGACCGCAAACAGATCAGCATGATTTACCAGAAGCATCTCAACGGCAAGGCCACACCACGGCAGGCCGCGCTCGACACCATCAAGACAATCCTCTGCTCGCCGTCGTTTCTCTACCTGAGCGAAGTCACGCCTGAAAAGGAAACGCGCCTGAATCCTTATGACCTTGCCTCCCGGTTGTCCTACGCACTGTGGTCCGCGCCGCCGGACGAGGCGTTGCTGAAGGCGGCGGCGAAGGGAACGCTCACGCGCGACTCCGTCCTGCGCGAGCAGGTGAAACGCATGCTCGACGATCCGCGCTCGCGCCGGTTCGTGGAAGGCTTTCTCGACAGCTGGCTGGGCCTGCGCGATCTCGGCAGCCAGCCGCCCTCACGCAACTCCGCCCCGGCCTACTACGCCGAGGATCTTCCCACCTCCATGAAGGAGGAGGTCCGGCTGTTTTTCACCCATCTGCTGGGCTCCAACGGAACCGTCACCGATTTCCTCGATGCCGACTACACCTTCGTGGACAAGAAGCTCGCCAGGCACTACGGCCTTCCCGAGAAGGACAGACTGCGTTTGGCGGATGGTTTTCAAAAGGTCTCCCTCAAGGGCAATGCCACACGCGGCGGCGTGATGGGCATGGCGGGCATTCTCACGGTCAGCGCCAACGGCGTGGAAACCTCGCCCGTGACGCGCGGCGTGTGGATTGCGGAGAACATTCTTGGCACCCCGCCTCCCCCGCCGCCGGATGTCGTGCCCGCGATCGACACCGACGTGCGCGGCGCGAAAACCATCCGCGAACGCCTCCAGCAGCATCGGGATTCCAAAACGTGCTCCGAGTGTCACCGAAGGATCGACCCGCTTGGCTTCCCGCTGGAAAACTTCGACCCGGTGGGCCGCTGGCGCGACAGCTACCCGCGGGAAAAGTCCAGCGACCCCAAGCTGAAGGTGGATCCCTCCGGTGAACTTCCGTCCGGAGAGACGTTTGCGGATTTTGACGGGTTCAAGAAGGTCATCAACACCCACCGCAGCGAACCGTTCACGCGCCATCTCATCACGCAGGTCCTCGCCTACGCCGCGGGCCGCCACATGGAGGCGGTGGACCAGTTCGAGATCGGGGAGATTCTGGATCGCGTGCGAACGGATGGAAACGGACTGCGCACGCTGATCATCGAGTGCCTCACGAGCGACATCTTCCGTTCGCGGTAAACCGGCGGCGGGAGCGCCGGTCTGCGACCCGGCGAATTTGTTTCAACCGTGGATGAAACCGCCACAACCGCAGAAGAGGTCGAGGCAGGTGAGCGAATTGGTAGCTGGGGTGGACATTACTTCAGCCATGATATTTTGATTTCCTTCTCCAGCGGCTTGAACTCCGGGTCGCCGGTGACAAGTTCCGCCTTCTTTTCCTTCGTGAGTGCGGCGGCGAAGGCGTCGGCGAGGCTCAACTTGTGCGCGGCCTTGTAGATGGCGGCCTGATCGGCCAGCGCACGGGTAACGGGGTGAAATTCAACCGGCAGCGTCTCAAGAATGCGGGCGGCTTCATCCCATGCGACATCGCCGTCCTTCTTCCGGATCATGTAGTTGACCTCGGAATAGGTCACCTCGGTCATGTGCAGGGGGCGGTCGGCGGTGACCGCCTTGTGGAGCAGTTCCTTGACGCGCTCGCCTCCAGGCTCCTGCCGGAAGAAGGCGAGGAGCGCGTGGCTATCGAGAACCTGTGCTGCGGGCATACTTGGCCTCCTCCAGTTCGATTTCCTCGCGCTTGTGTTCGGCCCATTCCTCGGCAAAGGACTTGTCACCCGGCTTGCGCTCGCGCTTCAGCAAACCGTGGCCCTTCTCGATGGCCCAGCGGGTGACAGGTTTGAGGAGAATCCCTTCTGGCGTGGCCTGAATCACAGCCTTGGTGCCGTCCTCGATGTGGAACTGCTTCCGCAGCCACATGGGGATGACGACCTGTCCCTTGGTGGTGAACCAGACGGAATCAGATTTTGAAGTAGTGCTCACCGATAAAATCCTACTAATCCAACAAGTTCCGTCCAGAAATAATTTTCTGACAAAATAGGGCCTCTTCCAATGAACACCTATTTGCCGCCCCGTCCGTTTGCATCAGCGGTTCCTGTCCCGCCGTCGAGGCAGACGGTAACGGGTTGTCGCGCATTGGGGGACCCGGTAGGTTTTCGCGCATGGCCTCATCCCGTTTCCGCCGCCGTGCGCCCTGGCGCGCATGGCTCGCCCTCAACTTGTGGCTCGTCGCCAGCTGGGCCGTGCAGGCCGCCGAGACCATCGGCCCGTGGAACCTCAACGTGCTGAAGAAGACGCCTGCGATGCGCTGGCTGTCGCAGACGGGCGCGGTGCATTCGTTGCTGTATGCCGGCGAGAAGTTTCAGGGCAAGGACACGGAGGTGTTCGCGTTCTACGCGTCGCCGGCCACGCTCGGCGAGGCGAAGGCGGGCGCGAAGTTTCCAGGTGTGGTGTTGATCCACGGCGGCGGCGGCACGGCCTTCGCCGAGTGGGTGCATCTCTGGGCGAAGCGCGGCTACGGGGCCATCGCGATGGATTTGTCCGGCCGACGTCCGCCCGATCCCGTTTACGATGAGAGCGGCGCGCCGGTGCGCAATCAGTCTGCCAAACAGGACACGCGCACTCGCCTGCCCAACGGCGGTCCCGATCACGGACACGTGGAAAAGTTCGACAGCATCGGCGGCGACGTGAGCGATGACTGGCCGTTCCACGCCGTGGCCAGCGTGATGCGCGCGCACTCGCTGCTGCGGTCGTTCCCCGAGGTGGACGCGGAGCGCACGGCTGTGACGGGCATCTCGTGGGGTGGTTACACCACCTGCCTCGTGGCGTCGGTGGACGACCGCTTCAAGGCCGCGGTGCCAGTGTATGGGTGCGGGTTTCTCTTCGAAGGCGAGTCGGTGCAGAAGCCGAGCATCGACAAGCTCGGCGACCGGCGCGACGCGTGGATCAAGGCCTATGACCCGTCGAGCTGGTTGCCGCGCTGCCGCGTGCCGATCCTGTTCGTGAACGGCACCGGCGACATCCATTACCCGCTCGACAGCTACCAGCGCAGCTTCGACCTCGTGCCCGGCCGCAAGCAGATGCGCATCGAGGTGAACATGCGCCACGGTCATCCGCCCGGCTGGGCACCGCAGGAAATCGGTCTGTTCATTGATTCGTTCTGCCGCGATGGCAAACCGCTGCCTGTGCCAGCGCAACCGGTCATCGACGGCGACCACGTCCGGCTCAAGTTCACCAGCGCCGTGCCGGTGAAGTCCGCGCAACTGCACTTCACCAC
>CAYQCZ010000121.1:5680-9915 GCA_964415955.1 uncultured Verrucomicrobiota bacterium
TTCACCACCGACACCGGCCTGCGTTCGCAACGCAAGTGGCAGAGCGTCGCTGCCACGGTGGGCAAGGGCGAGGTCACCGCGCCCAAGCCGCCCGCCGGGGCGAACACGTGGTTTATTTCCCTCGCCGACGAACGTGGTGCGATGGTCACGAGCCCGGTGCATTTTCAGCCATGAAGCGCATCCTGATAGTTCTATTGGCATTCAGCGCCCTGGCTTCGTCGTTCGCCGCGGAGTCACGGCCCAACTCCTTTTCATTTTCGCCGACGACTGGGGCTGGGGTGACTTGTCCTGCCACGGGCATCCGTATGTGAAGACGCCGAATATCGACCGGCCTGCGAGCGAGGGGACGGACTTCAGCAGCTCAATGTGCGTGACGCCGACCAGTTCGAGGATGTCGGCATGATGTCCGCGTTCGGTGAAAGGTGAACCGCCAATCGTCCGCCCTTCCGCCGCCGCGCCTTGCCTCGGGCTGGAGGGCCTCAACACCAATCCAGACCCGGATCGAAAGCGTTGCGATCAAGCAAATGGTTGGTCGCCAGAGGGGCGAATCTCGATACCATCCAGACCATGGATGTGATGGAAGCTATCAAGGGGCGGGCCTCGACGCGGGCCTTTCTCGACACGCCGGTCTCGCAGGAAACGGTTCGAACGATCCTCGATGCGGCGCGCTGGGCGCCTTCGGGAGCGAACACGCAGCCCTGGCAGGTTGCGGTGGCTACCGGCGAGGTGAAGCAGCGGATCGGCGATGCCATCGTCGCGGCCGTGAATCAGAGGCAAAAACCGAATCCGGATTACCACTATTACGCGAACCGGATTCCGGAGCCTTACCGTTCCCGGAAGGTGGCCTGCGGCAAGGCGCTCTATGGCGCGCTCGGGATCGAGCGCAGCGACAAGGAGCGGCGCAAGGAGCAATGGCTGAAGAACTATCACGGGTTTGGCGCGCCCCTGGAGCTGTTTGTCTTTCTTGAAGACTTCCTCGAAAAAGGTTCGTGCGTCGATCTGGGTATGTTCCTTCAAAACATCATGCTGGCCGCGCGTGGTTGCGGGCTGGAGACCTGTCCCCAAGCGGCCATGGCGGAGTTCCCGGACATCGTGCGCGGAACGCTGGGGCTGCCGAAGACCTTGAAACTGGTCTGCGGCATCGCGGTGGGCTATCCAGATCGAACGGCACCGGTGAACCACTACCGAACCGAACGCGAACCCGTGGACGCGTTCACGAAGTGGTTTGGCTGGGAATCTTGAGCACTCACTTGGCTGGCGCGGGCGGTTTCACGACCTCCAGGATATACTTGTCGATGCCGGACCAAATCGAAGTGTAGGGCAATCCTTGCCGGTTGAGCGAATGCACCACCTTCACCCGGTCTGGAATGCCGAAGGAGGTGTATTTGTCCACGATCATGAGGCCGAACTTCGCGTCGTGCTTGTCGTATCCCTTGGTGCCGGGCGCGAGGTCCGAGACACCGGGAGGACGAAAGTAGGTGAACATCAGCGAAGGGGAATCGGCGTGCACGTCGTGGGTCGGGAGCCATAGCTGCGGAGCGCGCCAGGCTTCCAAGGGCAGCGCCTCCTGCACGTGGATGCCCTTGATGGAGGGATGCTTGCTGTGGGCCAGCGGCCAGCTCATCACACTGCCACGTGAGGTGCCGCCGATGACGATGTTGCTGGCGTCCAGGCCGTGGGTCTTGGCGTTGTCCAAAAGCCACTGGAATGCCTTTTGGCAATCGCTCCAGCAGGTCCGGGTGTCTTCGGGCCCATTCGGCCGCTGGATGGAGCCCCAGCTCACCACGGAGATGCCGTCATCCAACAAATCCGCCGCGAAGAGATCAGCCTGGCGAGGGCCGTTTCCATTCGCGTGAGCATAAAAATAGACGGGGCTAGGGCTCTTGGATTCTGCCTTGTAGAGCAGCAGCCACTGCCTGGGATCGTCGCCGTATTTGTGCTGCGTCGGTTGCTGCGCGTGCAGTCCGATGCCAGTGAGGTGCAGCAGGACGACGATGGCGGACAATGGGTTTCTCATGCGGGTTTTTGTGGGTTCTTTGCGTTGAAGATGGGAAAGGAGGGCGTGGCATCGCTCATCGCGACGGCGATCCGAGAAACCGTTCGTGCAGCCGCCAGTTGTTCCGTTGGACCGAGTCCACCAGTTCCTCGTAGGGCTTGCCGTCCACTTGCAGCAGGCCTTGCTTGAGCAGCTTCTGCCCTCCCTTGTAGCGGTCGATGTATTGGCAGCGGCTGTATCCGATCAGGAAGGGCGTTGAGAAGCCTTCTTCGAGGTAGGTTGCGTGCGCCTTGGCCACGCTGGCCACGTCGGGCAGCATTCGCCACATCACCTTCGGGTGTTCGGGCGTTGCAAAACTTGCTTGATGATCACAGATCATCACCGGCTTTCCGGTTCGACGATGCAGTTCTGCGAGCGTCGCTGCGGGATACTCCGGGGCGTCGGGCTGGACCGACACGACATCGATCCACGGCAGCGCCTCCTGGATGACGTCCCAAGGCAGCGCCCGGCCGGCGTAGCACTCTCCGAAAATCAGTGTGCCCGGCGCCAGCTTGCGGGTGAGCGGTCCGATGAAGGTGTAGATTTCCCTGGCGATGAGAACCAGAAAAGCCGCATCCGTCGCGCTCTCGCCTTGTTCCCGCAGGAACTGCTCGTATCGGATTTTCCCGGGCGCATCCGGCGGCAGCGCCCGAATGGCATCGATCCAACTTTGGCCGACCTTGCGCTTGGCGTCTTCGAGATCCCAGGCGGGCATGTCCGTCCAGTAGATGCCGATCAGGTTCGGATCTCCGCCGAACACTTTCACCATGGCTTCGATCGACTGGGTGGCCTCCTTCTTCCAATCCTCGCTGAACACATCGGGAAACTTGACCTGCTGACCCATCCAGGAGCTGACCTTGCCGGTCGGATCGCAACTGGCAAAATGCGGTAGCAGCTTCCGCGTGCTCGGATGCGAATCGTAGCCCAGGCTGTTGTAGCCCCACTGACGGAAGTGGGCCAGCAACTCGGCATTGGCCCTGTCCCAGTCGCCTTCGAGGATTTGCTTGAAGTAGTCGAACTTCGATTCTTCCGGACGTGCCAGCCCTCCGGTATGAGTCACGCCGATGGCAATGAAACCATGCCCTTCCGGGGTCACGAGAAACTGCCGTCCGCCGAGGGTCTCCAAATGAAATCGCCCGGTCGCCGTTCCCTTGATGGAAAGGTAGCCGCCATAGCGGTCAAAGCCCTGCTTTTCCGGAAAGACTTCAGCGGACAAGTTGCCGGACATGAGGCCGGCCACCAAAGCGAGGGTGAGCCATCGTTTGCGATTCATGAGGTGCATCTTTTTAACGTGCGGCGATCGAATAAAGCTCGCTCACGCAGGATTTGAGCACTTGCTCCAGCGTCGCGTAGGGCGCGCCGGTTTCGGTGAGGAGGCCGGAGTGCTGGCGGGCCTTCTTGCGCTCGATCCGGTTGGTGGCGTCGATGAGGCCGCAGTAGT
Source organism: uncultured Verrucomicrobiota bacterium (assembly GCA_964415955.1). Taxonomy (GTDB): domain Bacteria; phylum Verrucomicrobiota; class Verrucomicrobiia; order Limisphaerales; family CAYQCZ01; genus CAYQCZ01. Next base: position 9,157 of record CAYQCZ010000121.1, read on the forward strand.
GCCATCCGACGAATTCCGGGCGAGCGAAGGCGTTGCGGAAAAACTCGTCGGTCCATTCGGCCCGCTGGTCGAGGTTGTCCGCCACGGGACCGTAGGGCCGCGGCATGGTGTCGGTGACCATGGTGAAGGCCGAATCCCCGTTGATGAACGGCTGGTCCACGGCCTTTGACCAGCGATCCAGCCCGGGCTTCTGCGTCTCGTAGCGGGCATACATCTGATAGAGGACGATGTCGGTGAAGCGACTGGTCACTGGCAGGACCGTGTCCAGGGAGTCGGTGTTGGCGTTGATCTTGTCGCCGACAAACAGGTGATTGGGATCGTAGCGGCGAATGGCGTCCTTGGCGGTCTGGTAGTATTGGGTCACCACCGCCTTCAGGAACTCGATGTTGTCGCGGGTTTCGTTGCTGTTGGACAGGTCGGTGGAGGGGCGCCAGTTCTCCGCAGCCGCAAGCGCATCGAACGATTCAAAGCGGGTGCCGTAGGTGCGGTTGAAGTCTTCGATTCGTCCCTTGTAGAGATCCTGCATGGCCCGGACATAGGCTTGTTTTCCCGGCACCTTGCCATCGAGATTGCGCAGACGGCGGGGCCAGCCGATGCGCGCGTCCCGCGCCGCGCCGCCGATGACGTCGGGGCGTTCCCGGCAGTCCTCCTCGGTAAACAAGGGGCAATCGGTCATGGAATAGCCGAGCAGGAAAGGGTCGTTCGCTAGTCTCCTGTCCTTGAAGTGTCTGTCATTATTTCTTCGAGTTTGGAACGGGC
>CAYQCZ010000122.1:0-9788 GCA_964415955.1 uncultured Verrucomicrobiota bacterium
CAGCCTGCCATCCCCATCCACAAAACGCTACATCATTTATGGAAACGCTCTAGCAGAGAATATCGAAACATTTCGAGACATGACGATGAAGGCAGGCGGCATCAGAAGTCAGGCCGGCAAGCCCCGAATCGGAACACGAAGAAACTTGTCCGGTTTTCCCGACTAGCGTGGGATACTCCACCTGAGCTCAGACGATCGAACTCCTCCAACCATGATCCAGTTTGCCAAAATCCTCGTTTTTCTTTTGATCCTCTCGACGTTCTCGATGTCCGCTTCCGGCGCGAGTCAGCCCAACATCCTCTTCATTTTCGCCGATGACTGGGGCTGGGGCGATCTGGGCTGCCACGGGCATCCGTATGTGAAGACGCCGAACATTGACCGGCTGGCGCGCGAGGGGACGGACTTCCACCGGTTCACCGTGGCCAGCGGGGTCTGTTCGCCCAGCCGCACGGCGGTGATGACCGGGCATTTTCCGGCGCGTTACAATATCGACGGCCACTTCGCCCACGTGCCGAGCAACGCCCGGCGCAACATGCCCGACTGGCTCGACACCACGGCGCCGTCGCTGCCGCGGTTCCTGAAGTCGGCGGGTTATGCCACGGCGCACTTCGGCAAGTGGCATCTCGCGAACGACATGATCCCCGATTCGCCGCTGCCGGCCGTGTATGGCTACGACGAATACGGCGCGTTCAACTGCGCGGGCGAACAGATGCCGGTGCACGACGACGCCCGGCGCACCATCGCGTTCATCGAGCGGAGCGCGGCGGCGAAGAAGCCGTTCTTCATCAACCTGTGGCTCCATGAGCCGCACACGCCCTTTCACACCGTGCCGAAATACGAGTGGCGCTTCCGCGACATGAAGAGCCGCGAGGACCAGATCTACGCGTCGGTGCTGCCGCGTGCCGATTCTGTTCGTGAACGGCACGGGTGACATCCACTACCCGCTCGACAGTTACCAGAAAAGTTTTGATGCCGTGCCCGGCCGCAAGCAGATGCGCATCGAGGTGAACATGCGCCACGGCCATCCGCCCGGCTGGGCGCCGGAGGAAATCGGGCTGTTCATTGATTCATTCTGTCGCGACGGCAAGCCGCTGCCTGTGCCGGGCAAAATCACAACCAAAATCGATCAAGTGCGGCTCGCGTTCAAGTCCGCCGTCCCACTGAAATCCGCCGCGTTGCATTACACGACTGAAACCGACCCGCGCTCAAAGCGTGTTTGGAAGACTGTTCCTGCCGAAGTTGGCAGGGGGTTCGTCACCGCACCCAGGCCGCCCGCCAAAGCGAACACGTGGTTTCTCTCGCTCACGGACGAACGTGGGTCCATGATCACCACTTCCATTCAATTCCAGCCATGAAACATCCGCCCGTCACGCTCCTATTTCTTGCGCTTTGTTCCTGCTTCCAGCCTGCTGATGCTGCAGGCAGAAAGCCCCTGCCCAACATCGTGCTGCTGTATGCCGATGACATGGGTTATGGCGATCTGGGCATTCAGAATCCCGACAGCAAGATTCCCACGCCTCACCTGGACAGGCTGGCGCGGGAGGGGACGCGCTTCACCGATGCCCACAGCTCTTCGGGCATATGCACACCGAGCCGCTACGCCCTGCTGGAAGGTCGTTACCACTGGAGAAAATTCCACGGGATCGTGAACGCATTCGACCAGCCCGTTCTGGATGAGGAAAAGCAGACGCTGGCGGAGCTTCTCAAGGCGAAGGGCTACCGGACGGCGTGCATCGGCAAATGGCACCTTGGATGGGATTGGAATGCGATCAAGCGCGCGGGGGCCAAACCCGAGGGTGAGGCGAAGAAAAAGGCGTTCGCGCCGGAAGCTTTCGATTGGAGCAAACCCATCCCTGGCGGGCCGCTGTCGCATGGCTTCGATTACTACTTTGGCGACGACGTGCCCAACTTCCCGCCGTATGCGTGGATTGAAAATGATCGTGTGATCACGACCCCCACGGTCGCTCTGACCACGACTGCCAAAACCGCTGAAGGCAGCTGGGAAGCGCGGCCAGGGCCTTCCGTGAAAGACTGGGACTTCTGGGCGGTCATGCCGAAACTGACCGTGAAGGCCGAGGAATGGATTGGCAGACAATCGAAGGAAACACCGTTCTTTCTTTATTTCCCGTTCACCTCGCCGCATGCCCCCATCGTTCCCACCGAGGAATTCGTCGGAAAATCCAAGGCCAACGGCTATGGGGATTTCATGGTGCAGACGGATGACACCGTCGGACGCGTGCTTGCGGCCCTGAAGAAGCATGGATTCGAGGCAAACACGATGGTCATTTTCACGGCGGACAACGGTCCCGAGCATTATGCCTATGAGCGCATCAGGAATTTCGGTCACCGCAGCATGGGGCCGTTGCGGGGGCTGAAGCGGGACATTTATGAAGGCGGGCACCGCGTGCCCTTCGTGGTGCGATGGCCGGGGGTGGTGCCCGCCGGAAAGGTGAACGACGGGCTGCTGAGCCAGATCGATGTGTTTGCAACCATGGCAGCCGTGGTGGGAGCGGACATTCCGGCCGGCAGCGCCGAGGACAGCTTCAACCAGCTTGCCCTGATCAAGGGCGAGGGACGCAGCGTGCGCGACGCCCTGGTGCACAACACCAATCCCAACGGGTATGCCATCCGCAAGGGTGACTGGGTGCTGGTGGATGCAAAGACAGGGTCCGTGAGCAAGGTGCCTGCATGGTTTGACGAGGCCAACGGGTATGCGGACGATGCATTGCCAGGTGAGCTGTATCATCTGCGCGATGACCCGGCCCAGAAGCGTAACCGATACGCCGACATGCCCGGCAAAGTCGCCGAGTTGAAGGACGTGCTGGAGCACATCAAGTCGCGCGGACAAGCACGGTGAACGGGCAAGCCCATGACGGCGAGGTTTAATCCACAAAACACTGCCGGCAGCATGTTGCTGGCACTTGCCCTGTTGTCGATTCATGTGCCGGCCATCGTGGCCGCCGAGCATTTCATCCGGCCCGGCGATCCGCCCCAAGCGGTGCTCGACCGCGCTGCGTCCGGCGATCGTCTTGTGTTCCTGCCTGGCCTGCACCAGCACGCATTGGGCAGACACCGTGCGATGCTTTACGTGGACAAGTCGGTCGAGATTGAGTTGCGCGAGGGCGCAGTCCTCAAGCTGGCCCCCGGGGTGACGCGGCTCGAAGCCGTGGGCGAGATCACCACCGACCAGGACGCGGGCAAGAAGCTCGACGACCTGGAGATCGGCGGGAGCTTTGACGTGATGCGCCCGGCGGTCGAGGGCGCGGAGCTGTATGGCGCGACGATTTACAGCATCCGCATCGACGGCGAAGGGCGCGACGGCCAGCCGGACACATTCGAGTGGGGCGACGGCAAACTGTTCGACATGCCGCACAAGCGCGTGCCCATCACCGGCGACTGGCAGGAGTTGAGCCACGGCGTGAAGATTCGTTTCCAGAATCGCACCGGGCACAGCGCACGCAGCCTGTGGTTTGTTTCCTATGACGCGCCGGAGGCCTACGGCATCCGCATCGGACACGGACGCCAGCCGGATTACATAGAGAACGTGCGCATCACCGGCAAGGGAACCATCGACCTCAACGCCTCGAACAACGACCAGCCCAGCGGCCTGGTAAAAAACATCAACGCCTGCGTGCTCATCCACGGCCGCGTGCGCAACGTGCTCGTCGAGGGCATCACCATGACCGACACGATGCGCTCGGTGATGTGCTACGGCGAGCACACCGGCGAGTTCCTGCCCGGCGGCGGCGTTGGACCCGGCGAGTCGTTCGACGCGGAGAACATCACCATCCGGCGCACGCGCACGATCAATCCCAAGGGCGCGGCCTATCTTCTCGGTCATCCGTCCTTCCGCGGGCACCTGCGCAACGTGAAGTGCAATTTCAACTACATGGAGACCGGCAAGACCGCGATCGAGCCGAACTTCAACCTCGACGGCTACGAGGTGATCGGGAACGTGATCAAGAGCGACGGCCAGGCGATCCATTGCTGGCGCCACTCGAAGAATGGCGTCGTCGCCGACAACCTTCGCATCCACGACAACACCGGCAAACCGGTGGTGGTGGTCAATGCCCCGCGCGGCTGGCAGGCGCCCGAACCGCCCGTGCTCCGCAACAACCGAAATCATTTGAGTGATCTGGCAGAGGAGAAGGCTCGTTGACGGTTAACCATGGGGACACCCCGGGGTCTGGCGCAATTGAGGCCGTGCTGCGCTGACAGCCGGCGCATGCAACATTCATCAAGGGCAAACGGCTCCTGGCTGGGGATGTGAAATGGGGCGGCCGGATGCCGGGCTGGCATCACCCTCGAGTTCGTTGCTTTCCAAAGCTGAGGATGACCTCTATCTTCCACCGAAACTCCACCACTGCGATGAATGTCCGTCTGAACCGAATTTCAGTTCTTTTGCTTTTATCAGCATCGGCACTGTGTGCAGCCGACAGGACCGATCAACCGATTCCGCCGTCGAAATTGCATGCGTTCACGCAGGACATGCTTTCCGGCAAACCGTTGCGCTACGGTTTTTATGGGAGGAAACCTGTCGAATGGATTGAAAGTGCGACCGGAGATGAGATGTTGCGCCGGGCGAAGGCCGGCGAGTTGCCAGCCGACGATGCTTTTGAGCACACCAGCTTCATTTACGGATCCTATTGGCAGAACTGCCGGAAATACTACATCGCCTACCGCGTCACGGGGGACGAGCGCTTCGCGGAGCAGCTTCGCCAGTATGCCCGGCTGATGTCGTGGATCCTGAAGGAACGACCGCAGTTGCTTCTGCCCAAGGAGCGCCGTCACGAGATGTCCGGGGACTGGCGCGCCCTGCTTCCGCATGGCGCGGCCAGTTCCTCGATGTTCCAAGGCTACACGTTGTCAGCGCGCCTGACCCTTCAGGCCGCGCGGGCCGATCGTGCGCTGGTGACAGATGCACAAATCGCGGAGGCGCGGTCGTTTCTTGAACTGGTCACGACGCAGATGCGCTCCTTGGTTCATGGCGACGGCACCATCGACGAAAAGACCGGATTGCCCATGGTCGCCGCCGACATCATCCGGACCACGCCCTACAACCAGAGTTTCATGTATTACGGCGTGCTCGCAGTCGCGGCGGCCGCCCTGGAGGACTTGCAACACCTTGAGGGACATGCCCGGCATCAAAAGAACGTCGATCTCTACACGCGAATCGTCGAGGCGGGCGTCCGAAGCTTCATCAAGCTGAGCGATGTGACGCAGATCGAGGGGCGGCCCTATGTGTTCCGATCCTACACACCGAGCGATCCGCTCATGACGGTGGTTGATCCGGTGACAAGGCAGCGCGTGCCACACGTTGTGGACGGCCACCCAATCTTTCGTTATCCGGAGGACTTTGCCCACGGGCAGAGCACGTCGTGGTATCTGGCGCTGCTGTGGGAGACCAACGAGCGGCTGGGTGTCACCGAGTCGCTGCTGACGGGAGTCGCCAATGCCCAGATGGACTTCCAACTGCGCGGGAAAGCTCCGTTGAAAGACGGCACCACCGGCCCGCCGAACAAGCTCCTTTCCCCGTGGGCACTCAAGGCGCGCCCGAACGACAAGTGGGACCGGCTGGGCCAGGCGATGCCGCTGTATGCCATCTTCCTCCCGTTTCACCCCGAGATCGTCCAGGCATCGCGCGAATTCAACCCCCGGGGGAAAAAGGAAATGGACGGCCCGGAGGGGGTGCAGTTCACTCTCTTTGCCCAATACCTGCAGGCCCTGCGAAACAGCCGTCCGTTGCTGCATTTGCCGGCGCCTACGTCGAACGCCGGGCTGAAAGGCGGCAATTAAACGATCATGAAACCATGAAGGAAGTCTATCTCGAGGCGCAGACGCCCACTCCTGCCGTTAATGAAAGATCAGCCCAGATGACCCGCCGGGAGTTCCTCAGCCACGCAGCTCTTGGCCTCGGTGCAACTGCTGGACTGATGGTGACCGGACCGCAGGCTGGCGCTGCCGTGGGTGAAGGTGCAGGCGACGCCATCACCCTTGGTGGCCGCCGCGAGCTGTTCGTGGATGATTTCCTGATTGACCGCCTCGAGGGCGCGGCGTTGCGGATGCACAAGCCCGAGCCGCGTGAGGTGGCCATCACGTGCGACGCGCCGTGGGAGGGGAACACCTCGGCCTACTACACGATCTTTCAGGACGGCGACCGGTTCCGGATGTATTACCGGGGTCTGCATCATGACGAGCAGACCAAGAAGTCTGCGCATCCCGAGGTGACCTGCTACGCGGAGAGCCGCGACGGCCTTACGTTCATCAAGCCGAAGCTCGGCTTGATCGAGTTCAACGGATCGAAGGAGAACAACATCACCCGCACCGGCGAAGGCTCGCACAACTTCGCGCCGTTCAAGGACACCAATCCGAACTGCCCGCCCGAAGCGCGCTATAAGGCGCTCGCCGGCGGCACGACGCTGGTGAACGGGAGGAAGAAATCCTGCCTGAATGCTTTTCAATCGGCGGATGGACTGCGCTGGTCGCAGCTCGCGGCGGCGGTGATCACTGACGGCGCGTTCGATTCGCAGAATATCGCGTTCTGGGACGCGGAGCGCGGCGAGTATCGCGCCTACTGGCGTTACTTCTCGGCCGGCTACACCGACGAGCGCGGCTGGAAGCCGGCGGGCGTGCGCGCGATCCGCACCGCGACCTCGAAGGACTTCCTAACGTGGACGAACCAGGCCGACCTGAAATACAGCGCCGCGCCCCCCGAGCATCTCTACACCAACGCGGTGATGCCCTACTTCCGGGCCCCGCACCTGTTCATCGGCTTCCCCACGCGTTATCAGCCGAAGACCCAGCAGGTGGAGCCGGTGTTGATGACCAGCCGCGACGCCGTGAACTTCCGCCGCTGGCCGGAGGAACTCATTCCCATCACCGCGCCGCAGGACCGCGACGGCAACCGCGCCAATTACATGACGCGCGGGCTGCTGCAACTGCCCGGCAACGACAGTGAGCTCTCGGTGTATGCGACCGAGGCGTATTACACCGGACCGGGCAGCCGCGTGCGGCGTTTCGTGTTTCGCATGGACGGCTTCGTCTCGCTGCACGCGGCGGCGAAGGGCTCGATCGTCACCAGACCGCTCACCTTCGCAGGAACGAAACTCTCGCTGAACCTCGTCAGTCGCGGCGGCACGCGCGTGGAACTCCAGGATCTCAATGGCAAGGCGGCGGCCGGATTCGCCTTTAAGGACTGCACGCCGATCAAAGGCGACCACATCGCACATACGGTTTCGTGGAAGGGTGGCAGCCTCGCGAAACTCGCCGGCCAGCCGGTGCGCTTGCGGTTCGAGCTCGCGGACGCCGACTTGTTTTCCCTCCAGTTTCAATCCAACGCTTGACCCATGACTTCGGACCCGTTTCCCGAACACCTTCGGCAACTCTCCAGCCGGCGCAACTTCCTTGTCCGCAGTGCTGCGTTCGTCGCGCTTGGGGCAATGGCCACGCCTTCCGCATTTGCCCAGGCCAAGAAGAAGGAAGGCCGCGCCGCGACTCCTCCGCCCACCAGACCGCCTTTGGACCAGGTGGACATCACGACGCTTCCGAATGGCGTCAACAGGCTCGATCTGTTCCTGCTCATCGGCCAGTCGAACATGAAGGGGCGCGGCGTGATGCCCGAGGAGCCGAAGCGCGATCCGCGGATCGTCATGATGCATCTCAAGGACGACGCGTGGTATCTCGCGCGGCATCCGCTGCATCACACCGGCGATCCAAGGACGTTTGAGGGCCACGACAACGCGGGCGTCGGGCCGGGGCTGGCTTTCGCCGAGGCGATCGCCGCCCGCGATCCAAAAGTGCGCATCGGGCTGATTCCTTGCGCCGTGGGCGGTTCGCAGATCGCGCTCTGGCAAAAAGGCGCGAAGCTCTACGACGAGGCCTTGCGCCGTGCGAAGCTGGCCTTGCAGCAGACCGCGCCGGTGAAGGCGCGCATCCGTGGCGCGTTGTGGTTGCAGGGCGAAGCCGACGCGACGGACGAGCGCCTGCCGGTTTACGAAACGAAGCTGCTGAAGTTGGTGGATGACCTGCGCACCGACCTGGGCGAACCGCAACTGCCGTTCATCGCCTGCACCATCGGCGAGATGCGCGATGACGCCGGGGCGGCCAATCGCCGCAAGATGAACGAACTGCTCCTCTCCCTGCCGATGAAGCGCCCGCACACCGCCTGCGTTGACGCGCGCGACCTGAAGACGCATATCGGCGACAACGTCCACTTCGACACGGCGGCGCAGGAAGAAATTGGCCGCCGCTACGCCGAAAAGTATTTTGACCTGACGAAGTGAGCGGGAAGTCTGAAGCTGCAACGCAGGTGCCGCATGACATGAACGAACGAGGCTCAAAGCCCAAAGCTCAAAGCTCAAAAGAAGCTCCAAGCTACAGGACGAAAGCTCCAATGGGAGATGCGGGGGCGTTGACTTGGTGGGACGAGATGGAGCGTGAGTTTGACGGAGCGTCGGAAGGCTTGGTGCTTCGTGAAGAGCCGCCGAATGGTGAAAAGCCCCCATTCGATCTGGTGGAACGCGTCACGTTGTTTGGCGAACGTGTCGTCCGGTTTTCGAAGAAGATTCCCCGCACCCCGACCAACAACCGACTGATTGACCAGCTTGTCGGCGCAGGCACCAGCACGGGTGCGAATTATTGCGAGGCGAACGAAGCGGTCTCCCAGAAGGACTTCAAGACCACCATCGGCCGCTGCCTGAAGGAAGGGAAGGAAACGAAGTTCTTCCTCCGCATGATTGTGGCATCGGAGCCGCAGTTGGCCGACGAAGCCCGTCCGCTTTACCGTGAAGCCCATGAACTCCTGTGCATATTCGGCTCGATGCGAAAACGATGAAAACACCCGCCTCTGAATTGGAACTTGGCCATAGGGCCTTGGAGCTTCTTTTGAGTTTTGAGCTTTGAACTTGGAGCCTACGCCTATGAACCCTGTTCTCGAACACCAAGCCTTCCTCACCCGCCGCCAATTCTTCGGCCGCAGCGCCAGCGGTCTCGGCACCGCCGCGTTGGCGTCGCTGTTGAATCGGGACGCTGCGGGCGCATCCGTCGGGAACGGGCTTCCGGATTTGCCCCACTTCGCGCCCAAGGCCAAGCGCGTCATCTACCTCTTCCAAAACGGCGCGCCGTCGCACGTGGATTTGTTCGACTACAAGCCGAAGCTCAAGCAACTGCACGGCACGCAGATTCCTGACGAGGTCGTCGGCGGACGGCGCTTCAGCACGATGACCGGCAACCAGACCGCGCGTCCGGTGCTCGGCGAGATCACCAACTTCAAGCAGCACGGCCAGAGCGGCGCGTGGGTGAGCGATTTCCTCCCGCGCACCGCCGCCATTGCCGACGACTTGTGTTTCATCAAGTCGATGCACACCGAGGCGGTGAACCACGCGCCCGGCATCACGTTTTTCCTCACCGGCTCCGAGATGGCGGGTCGCCCGAGCATGGGCGCGTGGCTGACCTACGGCCTCGGCACCGACACCCAGGACCTGCCGTCGTTCGTGGTGATGACCTCAGTGGACAAGGAGTTGAGCTGCGGCCAGATTTTCTACGACTTCTACTGGGGCAGCGGTTTTCTCCCGACCAAGTTTCAGGGCGTCAAATTCCGCGGCAGCGGCGACCCGGTGTTGTATCTCTCCAACCCCGACGGCATGAGCCGTGAAGTGCGCCGGGGCATCCTCGACGACCTCGCGCGCTTGAACGAAATGAAGCTCCGCGAATTCGGCGACCCGGAAATCGCCACGCGCATCGCGCAATACGAGATGGCCTACCGCATGCAGATGGAAGCCACCGATGCC
>CAYQCZ010000123.1:0-9777 GCA_964415955.1 uncultured Verrucomicrobiota bacterium
GAAATGCCCGCCAGCGTGCGCCCATGAAACGAATTGGCGGCGGTGATGATTTCGAAACGCCCCTCGTCATGGCCGAACCTGCGCGCCAGCTTGAAGAGACATTCATTGGCCTCCGCGCCGCTGTTGCAGAAGAACACCTTGCCCGCACCGGCAAGGTTTGTGATGGCCTGGGCCAGCCGGCCCTGCGGCTCATGATAGTAAAGGTTGGAGACGTGAACGAGCTGCCGCGCCTGCACGTCCCAGAGCCAGCTCCCCTCGCCCCGTGCGAAGGCCAGGTCGAAGCGTCCGTAGCTGGGCACCACGTGTCTGTTGAACAGTTCGCGCACGGATTCGTGATGATTGCGCACCACGGCGGTTGAGGGTGGGACGATGTCTTTCATGCTCACTTCAATACCACTTCGGTGCCCACGCCTTCATCCGTGAAGATTTCAAGAAGCACGGAATGCTGAATGCGCCCGTCAATAAATGCCACCTTGCGCACACCGGCCTGAACGGCCGCGATGGCGCTATCCACCTTCGGAATCATGCCCTTGTCAATGACGCCCGCGGCTTTCAGGACCTGAACCTCGCTGACCGCCAGGTGCGAAATGAGCGTGGTGGCGTCCTTCGGATCACGCAGCAAACCGGGCACGTCGCTCATGAAGAAAAGACGGCGCGCCTGAAGCGCGATGGCCACCTGGGCCGCCGCCACATCCGCGTTGCAGTTGTAGATGCGCCCGTCCTCACCACGAGCCGTGGGGCTGATGACAGGCGTGATGCCATGCTTGATGCACTCCAGCAACGGCCCGGTGTCCACGTGTGTGACTTCCCCTACGAAACCCACGTCAATCTTCTCACCCGGCTTTTCCTTGTGATCCACCAGCAGCTTGCGGCAGGTGAAAATGTCCGGACCGGCAAAGCCCTTCGCATCGCCTCCCAGGGAGTTGATGGTGCTGACAATCTCAGGATTGATCTCACGTGAAAGCACCTGGTCCACCACTTTGACCGCCGCTTCATCCGTGACGCGCATGCCCTGGATGAATTCCGCCTTCAATCCGGCTGCGTCCATGGCACGGGTGATGGCCTTGCCGCCCCCATGAACGACAACGGGGTTGATCTCCACCGCTTCGAGAAAAACAATGTCCCTCGCCACGCCATTGCGGACGGAGGAATCGGGCGAATCCATGAAGCTGCCGCCATACTTCACCACAAACGTCGCCCCGGCGAACTTCTGGATGTAGGGCAGCGCCTCAAGCAATGTGGCGGCTTTGGCAATCAGATCCTGCATGAGTTGATCGGGTCAGTTGAAATGAAACCAGGCAGTTTGTTAAGTCCCGGATGACTTGTGACGCAGCGGGTTCATCTGCCGCTCAACCGCCCAACGTCGCGGGATCGGTCACGTCACCCTTGTTGTAGTCCACGTAGGCCTCGGTCAGGTCGGCGGCATACATGACCGCAGAAGCCCTGCCAAGATTGAGCCGGATGTGCAGGTCAAATTCCTTCGGTGCCACAGCAGCGCACAGCTGTTCAAATGTCGCTTTGGTGGGCTGCCCGCCCTTGAGGCTCCAGAGAATCTTCCGGGCACCGGGGGCGCTGTAACCGATGTCGATGCGGTTTTCCACCACCTTCGCATGGCTGTAGCCGATGGCATCAATGATTCGCCCCCAATTGGGATCGCCACCATGCCAGCTCGTCTTCACGAGCGCGCTGTTCGCCACGGCCCGTGCGGCGGCATCGGCATCCTTGATGGTTTTCGCGCCATCCACACGCACAGTCACCACGCGATGGACGCCCTCGCCATCACGCACGATCATTTTGGCCAGCTCCAGGCAGACGTGGCTCAGGGCCGATTGAAAGACACCGAACTCGCCGCTTCTGATGCCAAACTGTTTGTTGCCGGCGAGTCCGCTGGCCAGCACGAGCACGGTGTCATTGGTGCTCATGTCGCCGTCCACGGTGATGCAGTTGAAACTGCCTGCGACAGCTTCATTCAATGCCGCCTGCAACACCCTGGGCGCCACCGCCACATCAGTCGTGATGAAACAGAGCATGGTGGCGTGCAATCCTTGGGGCAGCAAAGCCGGACGCGCCCCGGTGGGGCTCATGCCGGGCTGGATCATGCCGGCGCCCTTGCAGATGCCACCGATGCGGACACGGCGTCCTCCCAGTCTGAACTCGACAGCCATCTGCTTGGGCCGTGTGTCACTGGTCATGATCGCCTCGGCGGCGGCGGCGGCGTGCTCCTCCGAAGATCCAAGCGCCCGTGACGCAGCCTCGATGCCCTTGCGGACATTTTCCATGGGCATCGGCACGCCGATGCGTCCGGTGGAGCCGACCAGAACCGCAGCGGGTTTCAAACCAAGGCGGCGCGCCGCTTCGGCAGCCATGTCACGGGCGTCCTTCATGCCCTGAACACCCGTGCAGGCGTTGGCATTGCCGGAATTGACGACCACCGCCCGGGCACCGCCAGTCTTGACACGTTGCACGCAAAGCTTGACCGGCGCGGCGCAGACTTGATTGGTGGTGAAAAGGCCGGCCACGGCAGCCGGGGTGTCAGAGACAATCAGCGCGAGATCGCGTTTCCGGCCCTTGTTCGATCCCTTGCCGGTGCCAAGCTTCTTGATGTCGCAGAACACTCCCGACGCCCTGAAACCGGCGGGGGCAATGACAGAACCTGAGATGGATTTGAACGATGACTTCATGAAGCGGAACTGGGCGCGGAGTGAACCTTGGCAGCCCGAAACGCAGACTCAGATTCGTCTGGTTCGGAATGGCTGCATGCCGGTGTTGCTGTTGCGCATGGCGAGTGACGGAAACAAGTTGCTCCAGATGTGTCAATCACTTCATGGCGCACCCATTGCGGCCACCACGGCAAATCGCAGGCCACGCGTGCTGACATCGAGATGCTGAAACCCAAAGGTCTTCATCACACACAGGTAGATCATGGCCCCGGACAGGATCACATCAGCGCGGTCGGCAGGCAGGCCGGGGACGATCTTTCTGGCCTGAAGGTCCAGCGACCAGAGCCTGGTCGTGATGGCCCCGACATCGGCCAGGGTCAAGCGTGTGGATTCAATCCGTTCGCGGTCGTAACCGGACAAACCGAGATGAATGCGGACGAGGATGGCAGGCGTGCCACCCGTCCCCACCAGGCTTGGAACAGGCTCCAGGAGCGGCAGCACGCCCTGCAACGATGGCTTCACCTTGTCCTGCAAAAACACACTGACCAGATCGCGTGCCCGCTGAAAATCGCCGGCCGTGGGCGGATCGCTCAGTTCCAATTGTTCCATCAGCCGGACGGTGCCCAGGGGATAACTTTGCTTGAATGAAACATGTTGTTTCTGGCCGATGACGAACTCCGTGCTGCCGCCCCCCACATCCAGCACCAGCAGCGGATGCCCGGAAAGCCTTGGGAGGCTGGAGACGCCCGCAAAGGCCCAGTCTGCCTCCTGTTCGCCCGAGATCACCTCCACATCCAGCCCGGTGCAGGATCGGATGCCGGCGGTGAACTCGGCGGAATTCCTGGCGTCCCTCACGGCGCTGGTGGCGATGAGGCGGATGGCGGATGCATCAAGTGACCTGGCCTGTTCGGCAAACTTGCGAACGGCCTGGAGGGAGGTATGGATGGCGTCGGATTGAAGTTGCTGGGTGCGGTAGAAGCCCCGGCCCAGGCGTGTCTGCTCGCTGGTCTCAAACACAGGGCGGACCTCCGCGCCGTCCACCTCGGCGACCAGGAGCTTGATGGAGTTCGTGCCGATGTCGATCACGGCGCGGCGCGCGGCGCCCGACGGCGCCGGAAGAATGCCGCCACGTCCCGTTTCAATGGAGAACTCCGTGTCGCTCATTTGGACAGCTGCCTTGCCAGCACCGCCGCGCCCGTGATGCCGGCATCATCCCCAAGCTTCGATGCGATGATTTCAATCCCCCTGGTCGTGCCTTCCATGGCGTAATCCTTCGCGGTTTCCTCAATGATGGCCATCATGTCATCGGCGAGTTGATCAATGATGCCGCCACCGAGCACCACGGTGTCCGGGTTGAGGATGTTGATCAGATTTCCAATGGCGATGCCGGTGTATTCCGCCGCCTCCTCGATGACACGCTCCACGAACTTGTCTCCATTACGGATGGCCTTGCGGAGATCACCGCTTCTCATGTCGGCAAGGTCCGGCCCAAGCTTTTCCACCAGCCAGGTTTTCTGCCCGCCCTTCACGGCCTCCTTGATCCGCTCGAAGATGGCCGAACGGCTGGCCAGCGCCTCGAAGCACCCCTTGTTGCCGCACCCGCATTTCGCCCCCCCCACCTCGAGAACCATGTGGCCTATCTCTCCTGCCGTGCGATTGAAGCCGGAATACAGTTTCCCGCCCAGCACCAGTCCGCCGCCAATGCCGGTGCCGAGGAAGATTCCAACCATGTTCTGAGGCTTTGCCTCCAGCTCGACCTGATGAACACCCCATGCACACACATTGCAGTCGTTCTCAACGAACACCGGCACACCAAGCTGCTTTTCCAGTTCCTTGCGGAGCGGCACATCATGCCACTCCAGATTGGGGGCAAAAATCACCTTTCCGGACTCGGGATCAACCGCACCCGGCGCCCCCACACCAACGGCTTTCACGCAGTCGAGCGAGAGATCGTATTCGTCGAGGGCCTCACGCACGCAGCGGGCGATGCGCTCGATCACGGCATCGGCGCCGCGCTCGGCCTTGGTCCGCACCTTGGCGCGCTCCTGGCAGACCAGTCTGCGGTCAAAAACGCCCGCCAGGATTTTGGTGCCTCCAAGATCCACTCCCACGTAGTGATCCCGTTCTTTGGCCGAGTCAGGCATGGCGTTTCATGCGTAGGGTTGCGTGACGTCAGTCTCCGGTGAAAACACTCTGGATCTTGCGCCGCAGTTCCTTGTTGATGGCTTCAGGCGGCTGGTTGCCGTCCACCACCTGGAAGTCATAGATTTTTTGCAGGCGCAGGAACTCCTCGATCAGCTTGCCCTGATACGTCAGGAAACTGTCGAACATGTCACGCGACAGGCCCAGGTCCATGCCGCTTTCCCAATAATCCAGCGAACGGTTCTTGGCAAAGCTGCGCTGGATCAGCTCCGTCGGGGCCACGTTCAGATAGAACACCGCGTCCGGAACCAGCGCGATGCCATAGAGGTTCTGGAGCCACTTCAACTCGATGCCGCGCACCAGGTCACGCACCATCAGCGTGTAGATGTAGCGATCCGCCAGCACCACGAACCCGGCCCTCAAGGCGGGCAGGATGATGTTTTCCAGCTGATCGGCAAAATCGGTGGCATAAAACAGGCTCAACGTGGAGCGGCTGAGAATGTTGCCCTGCTTGGCCTTGTCCAGCTCCTCGCTGACGAGCGTGGATCGTTTCAAGCCCACCTGAATGGTGGCGTGCCCGTTGCCCTCCAGCCATTCCATCAGGGATTGAATCTGCGTGGACCTCCCGGAGCCGTCGGCGCCCTCCACCACGATGAGCTTGCCGGTCAACCGCACGGGGTCAACACGCGGAATGCCAAGCCCGTAAAAACGCTTCTCGGTCGGCCTGGGCACAAGCACCGAGCCAAGGTCCACCGGTTTCCTGCGGACAACCGGGGACATGCCTTTGCGGGATGTTTTGTGACGCTTCATGAGCGCTCCAGCCGGAAGGATTCGAGATCGATGTTCGCGGCGATGAGTTTCCGCACCAGCGCCTGCTGCGCCTCGATGGACTGGTTGGCATCCATCATGGTGAAGCCAAATTCCGTGCTCATCGCCAGATACTGCTCCAGCAGGCGTCCCTGAAAGATGCGAAAGCTTTCCGTGATGTCCGCGGACAACCCCAGGTCCATGCCCGCCTCGAAATACTTCAGCTCCGGGCGCCCGTCGAGAATGCGGCCCAGGGACACTTCCAGGGAGGCCTTGAAGAAAAAAGTCATGTCGGGCAGCGGCGCGAAATCGTAAATGCCACGCACCCAGTCCGGCGGACAACCCCGCACGCTGTCGCGCGCAAACGCCGTGAAGATGTAGCGGTCGCACAGCACGATGTAGCCGGCGCGCACCAGCGGCATCAGGTGACGCTCGTAACGGTCGGCAAAATCCGTGGCGTGGATGAGGCTGAAGGTCGTTGGTGTGAGCAACTCACGACTTTTGCCCTTGCTGGTCGCCGCCTTCACCAGCACCGAGGAGTTCCACTCGGAGAAGAACACCTTGAGCCCCTGCAATTCCATCCAGCGCCGCACCAGGTGGATTTGCGTCGATTTGCCGGATCCATCCAGCCCCTCGACCGCGATCAACCGTCCGGGAAATCCAAGTTGTGCAAAAGTCTTCCGCATCGCAGCTTGCTCGTGCGCACAGGCTAGGAGGCACAGCAGGGAACACAAACATTTTTGTGCGAATAAACCCCATCCCGGGGATCTGGCGAACAAGTGGACCAATTCAAAATCAAGCCGGCACCGATCGACTGAAGTCCGGGTTTTCAATTGAATCCTTACCTCCAACACTTAGCATCCAGTTAGCCGTGTTCAATCCGCCAATCAACATGACTCCCCGCAGCGAGGCGGCACTGAGATCGGCCCGGGAGATGGCGCGGCGCATGCGCCACAGCAGTGTCACTCCGGAGCACATCTTTCTGTGCGTGTTAGAACTGGACGGAAGCGTGGCTGCAAATGCCATGCGAATTCTCAGTGCCGACGTGGATTGCATCAGCAACAAGCTCAAGTCGATGCTCACACCATCAACAGGTTGCGAACCAGCCGTTCCAGTTCCGCTTTCGGATCAAACCAGGAACATCTTGCTCCTTGGCAGGAAATGGCAGCACGAATTGGGTCACGACTATTTCGGAACAGAACAGTGGCTGCTTGGCATTTTGTCAGAAGGCAGGTGCGTGGCTGCACAAGTGCTCATGAGCCACGGCCTCAATGTGGAAATCACGAAGTCTGCGATCCTCAAGGCACTCGATCCACAACTCCAAACCCCACCCTCCGGAATCCAATCCATCAAATCCCCTCCCAATGCATTGCCCATGAAACTCGGCATCATCAATTCGGCCTTCCAGCAGGTCGGCATGGACACCGTCACCGGCCTGGAACACATCAAGCGCATCGGCTTCGACACCGTGGACATCTTCACGGAGGCCATGGGCATCTCCCCAGAGGAAGTGACCCGTGTCGCGCAGACTTGTGAGCGGCTGGAACTGCCGGTCATCTCACTGCCCGTGGTCAGCGTGGGATTGATCGACTTCAACGAGCCGGTCCGCCAGTTCCACGTGCAGCGCACCAGGGCGTTCATCGATCTTGCGAAGACTTGGAACGCCCGCAACGTGCTGCTCGTCCTCGGGGAATACATCTGGCAACGCGAAGTCATTCCTCCCGAGGCGCAATGGCAGTGGGGCATCGAAACCTGCCGTGAACTGGGCGATTACGCGGATTCCAAGGGCATCGACATCGCGCTGGAGCTGGAACCGTTCCGACTGAGCCTGCTCAACAGCGTGGATTCCATGGTCCGTTTCATCGACGAGTGCAACCATCCGCGAGTGCGGGCGAACATCGACATCAGCCACCTGGTGCTCTCCGATACCAGTCCACGCGACGTGGCGAAGCTCAAAGGGCGGGCCATCCACGTTCACCTGAGCGATTGCGATGGCAAGGTCCATGGCGACCTGCCGCCGGGCCGCGGGGTGGTGAAGTTCGAACCCTACCTCCAGGCCATCAAGGAACTTCAGATGGATGGCGTCATCTCGATTGAACTGGAATACTCGCCCGATCCCGGACGCATCGTGGAATGGGTGGAGGAGGCCTACAGGGAAACGGCGGGACTGATGGAATTGACGGGCCTTCGCAGTTGACCGCCCGCCGCACTGCTCACTGCAGTTTCTTCAAAGCCTTGAGGACTGCCTTCTCGTCGTCAACGTCGTCCACCGCGACGTGGGCCAGAAACTTTTTCCCAATGACCGTGGCGGAGAATCCGCGGAGGTTGACGCCCGCATTGCCGATGGCACGGCTCAATTTGGCGGCGACGCCGGGCTTGTCCGCACCCTCGATGCGGATGGCGTGGAGACTGTTGGTGCGGATGAAACCATTGTTCACAGCGGCACGACACTGCTTGACGCCACTGAGCGGGGCAACGAACACCACACCCTTGCCGGGATTCTCCGGAGCGCGGCGGGCCATCACAAATTCGAGTCTTGCACCCGCGGCCAGCAAGGCTTCGAGCTTGTCGGCCATGGAGGCTGGTTTGTCATCAATGCTGGCGGCCCAGAGGACGGTCGAGGAAGCTGTGAGTTTCATGGTCGCTTGGGGTTGAGTTTATTCGTCAGTGATGGCTTGATTCTAACGCTCCCGGAACAGAAGCGCACTCACAAAGTGCATGCCGGACCATCTCCGGAAAACCGTCATGTTACTCCCACTCGATGGTGCCCGGCGGCTTGCTGGTGAGGTCCAGCACGATGCGGTTGATGCCGCGCACCTCGTTCGTGATGCGCAGGGACATGCGTTCCAGCAGGTCATACGGCAGCTTCACCCAGTCCGCCGTCATGCCATCCTGGGATTCCACGGCCCGGATGGCGAGGGTCCAGTCATACGTGCGCTCATCGCCCTGCACGCCCACGCTGCGCACCGGCAGCAGCACGGCAAAGCTCTGCCAGGTCTTGTAATAAAGCCCGCTGGCCTTCATCTCCTCGACCACGATCGCATCGGCGCGGCGCAGCACGCGCAGCTTGTCGCGCGTGATCTCGCCCAGACAACGGACCGCCAGGCCGGGCCCCGGAAAAGGCTGCCGCCACACGATTTCCTTGGGGAGTCCCAGCTCAATCCCCAACTGCCGGACCTCGTCCTTGAAAAGGCATTTCAGAGGTTCCACCAGCTGGAACTTCATGTTCTTCGGAAGCCCTCCCACGTTGTGGTGGCTCTTGATCATGGCCGCTGGATTTCCCGCGATCGGCACGGATTCGATCACATCCGGATAAAGCGTGCCCTGCGCGAGGAACTTCGCCCTGCCCGCCCTCTTGGTGGCGGCCTGAAAGACGTCAATGAAGGTTTTGCCGATGATCTTCCGCTTCCGTTCGGGGTCTGTGACACCCTTCAATTTGTCGAGGAACAACGTCGTGGCATCCTCGTATTGGAGCTTGAGCTTGAAGTTGCGTCCGAAGACCTCCTGCACCACCTCGGCCTCGCGCGCACGCAGCAGTCCGTTGTTCACAAAAATGCAGGTGAGCTGGTCACCGATGGCCCGGTGGATCAATGCCGCCGCCACACTGGAATCCACCCCGCCGCTCAGGCCGAGAATGACGCGCTCCTTGCCCACCCGGGCGCGAATCTCCTCGACGGCCTGCTCGATGTAATTGCGCATGGTCCATGACTTGCCGCAGCCGCACACGCCGTGGACGAAATTGCTGACGATCTCCCTGCCGCGCGGTGTGTGATGCACCTCCGGATGAAACTGAAGTCCGAAGAAACGCTTCTTCGTGTGTTCGATGGCGGCGTAGTCTGAATTCTCCGTCGTGGCCACCACGACAAAATCCCTGGGCAGCCTCGTGAGCTTGTCGCCATGGGAATTCCACACCTGCAACTGCTCCGGCAGCCCCTTGAAGAGCGCGCAGGCCTTGTCCACCACGGTGAGAGTGCCCTTGCCATACTCGCGCTTGGGACCCTTCTCCACCTTGCCGCCAAGAAACTGGGCCAGCAGTTGCACGCCGTAGCACACGCCCAGCACGGGCACGCCCAGTTTGAAGATGCCCTTGTCCGGCATGGGCGCGTCCTCCGAATACACGCTGTTCGGCCCGCCGGAAAGGATGATGCCCTTGGGTTTAAGCCGGCGG
>CAYQCZ010000124.1:0-9759 GCA_964415955.1 uncultured Verrucomicrobiota bacterium
GGGAAGGGTTCGACCGCAACTTTGACCTCGTGAAGGACAAGATCATGCTCGTGCACATGCGCGACCTGTATCTCGATGATTATCCCTTCCGCCATCTGTTCAAGCGGTTGAACGGCATGGGATACCCAGGCTTTTGCATGGCAGAGATTCCCGAGTCCAGGGATCCGCTGCGGGTGATGCGCTACTACCGGAGTCTGTGGCTGGCCTATCAGGATTTGCTTTGAAGAGTCTCATGCGCGACCGCTCGTGCTGCGGACTGGCAATGACCGCACGCTGGACGTAATTTTCTTTCGTGGACACCGCCCTCGTCACCAAGCAACTGGGCCTCGCCCTTGGACTGGGGCTGCTCGTCGGCCTGCAGCGCGAACGGGCGTCCTCGCCGCTGGCCGGGTTCCGCACCTTCCCGCTGGTCACCATGCTCGGGACTCTGGCGGCGGTGCTGTCCGGGTCCTTTGGCGGCTGGGTGGTGGGGCTTGGATTTGTGGCGGTGACCGGTGTGGTGGTGATCGGCAACATCGTGGAAATGCGCGTCGAGAAGCCCGATCCCGGCCTGACCACGGAGATGGCCATGCTGATGATGTATGCGCTGGGCGCGTTCATCACGGTCGGCCCGATGCCGCTGTGCATCGCGCTGGGTGCGGGCGTGGCGGTGCTCCTGCATCTGAAGGCCCAGTTGCATTCGGCGGCGGGGCGGATTGGTGAAAAGGATTTCAAGGCCATCATGCAGTTTGTGCTGATCACCCTGGTGATCCTGCCCGTGCTGCCGAACCAGCGCATGGGGCCGTTCAACGTGCTCAACCCCTTCAACCTCTGGTTGATGGTGGTGTTGATCGTCGGCATCAGCCTGGCCGGTTATGTGGCCTTCAAGTGCTTTGGTGATCGCGCAGGCACGCTGGCAGGCGGCATTCTGGGCGGATTGATATCGAGCACGGCGACCACCGTGAGCTACGCGCGCAGGAGCAAGGAGGTGCCCTCGATGAGCCGTTTGTCGGCCGGCGTGATCCTGATCGCCTCCAGCGTGGTGTTTGCACGCGTGCTGGTGGAGATCGGGGCGGTGGCGCCGGCCTTCCTGATGAGTGCTGCGCCGCCGATCGCAACCTTCATGCTTTTCATGGGGGCGCTGGCGTTGTTTGCCTTGAGACGGCAGAGCGCGGAGGGAACGCCCTTGGTGGAGCCGGACAATCCCAGCGAGTTGAAGCCGGCGATTGTGTTCGGGGGGCTGTATGCACTGGTGGTGCTGGCGGTTGCGGCGGCAAGGGAATATCTGGGCGATAGTGGCATGTATGCCGTCGCGGTGCTTTCCGGTTTGACGGACATGGACGCGATCACGTTGTCCGTGGCGAAGTTTGTGAAGGACGGCACGGTGGCCGAGCAGACGGGATGGCGGTTGATCATCGTGGCGTCCATGGCCAACCTGTTTTTCAAGGGCGGCATGGTGGCCGTCATGGGATCGCAGGAACTCCGGCGGTGGATGACCACGATGTTCGCGGCATCCATCGCCGCAGGTGGTTTGATCCTCGCGCTCTGGCCGGGGTGAGCACGAGCCGAAGCACCACCCCTCAAATCAGGACATCCTCCACAAACCGGCGCGGCGTGGGCTTGGTGTCCTCCCCGAAGCCCATGCGGAGAATCAACTGGGGCGTGCCCTCGACATCGAGCAACTCCGCGAGCCTTGGCCGCAGCGCCTCCACTTCGATGGGCTGGTTCAGGTAAGATGCGTAAACATCCTCGATGCGCGCCCGGAGCAGCACCCGCGCCAGCGCCTGTCCCGCGCTGATCCAGTCGGGCAGCGCGTTCCCATGCGTGCCCAGAACCATCAAGGCGGGCGAGTGCATGGCGATCTCCTGGTTCTTGGCGGCCTGGCCGGCACCCATGTCAAAAGTGCGCACGGCAAGCGGCCCTGCGTAGGACAAGATGTCGTTGATGTCCTGCGAATACATGGGAATGCCGTCGTGGGCGTTGGCGTGGCTGGAGTGAAGCCATGCCGCCAGTTCGAGACGGAAACGCTTTTGCGCCCATTGGATGCGGTCTCCCTCGGCGATCAATTCCGCCAGCGCAAACCGGGTTTCGTCACTTCGGATCATGTGCAGCCAGGCCCGCTCCTTCTGCGCCGCCATTTGGAGGGCGCTGAGGAGGGGTTCCGGCAGGGGACGTTCATCAAACGGCTGCCGGTTGGTGCGGCGCTTGGGAATTGCAGCCAGCAGCAGGTTGTCCTCCACGTTGGGGGAGCCATGTTCGCCCAACCGCAGACGGGCAATCAAATCAGGGTCAGCCTGGTCCGGCAGGGTGGCGATGCTCCCAAAACAGCCGAAATGCTCCATGGCCACCCGGAGGTGGAAGAGCGCACAACCGCAGGCGATGGTCAACTGCCGGTCATCAGGGTCCGTGACACGCAGGCTGCGGGACCGGTCCGCGTAAAGTTCCAGCGTTTCCCCGTGGATTCGGAACAGCCACGGCTGGCTGTTGTGCGAGGACGGAGCGAGGATGGCATACTGGAGGAGAAACTCCCAGATCTCGCCTGGCTGGCCGTCCCTTGGGAATGCTTCTTCGTCAATGTGCCAGGGTCGCAGGTGAAGCTCAGGGTATTTTGGAGATTCCGTGGCCATGTCAATGCGCGTTGTGTGGAATGATTCTTGGTCGAATATAGCGTGCAAGCAGCGCGGACTCCAAGCCTGCACTTGTCCTAATTCGGGCGGGTGTTGGCATGTGCATGTTCATCTTTTGAACACATTTGTGCGCCGGGCGTCATATTGTGATATGCTTCGTGGCGACAACCTGCCATGATACCTGCACAGTTTATGAAACGTCTTCTGTCGTTCCTTTGGCTGTCACTGGCGTTGAGCCTGACGGCGGCCGAAACCGATGCCTCCAAGGCCAATCTTCTCAAACCTTTGCGGCCGGGTGAATATGACGGCCTGATCGCCCAGGTCACTGGCGGGTTGATGGAACGTTTCCATTACCTGCAAAAACCGGTCGATGACGAGATCGCCTCGCGGTTTCTGGATCGATACATTGATTTTCTGGACGGGCAGAGAATGCTGCTCCTGGAGACGGACATCCGGGGTTTTGAGATTTTTCGCACCACCCTGGATGACCTCACCATGCGCAACACGGATGTCTCCCCGGCCCATGTGATCTTCCGGCGGTTCCTTGAGCGCGTGGAACTCAGGCATTCCTACGTGATGGAACTGCTGGAGAAGGAAAAGTTCGAGTTCAACGGCCAGGAGCGTTTCCTGATCAACCGGCGTGACGCGACCCGGCCCAAGGACCTCACAGAGGCCCGGAGCCTTTGGCGCGACCAGTTGCGCAACGAATACCTCAGCGAAAAGCTCAGCCTTGAAAAGAAGCCCGCCGAAACCGCGAAGAAAAACTCCCCCGAGGCGGCAAAAACCGGGACCACGGCCAAGCCAGCCGCGCCGCAGACCGTGCATGAGATGATCGTGGACAAGCTCAAGCGACGTTACGGACGTGTGCATGACTATTTTTCCAAGCGCGACAGCGACGATGTGCTCCAGTTCTACCTTTCGGCGTTGACCCGGTCCTTCGACCCGCACTCCGACTACATGGGGCATGCCGAGAAGGAGAATTTCGACATCGGGATGCGGCTTTCACTGTTCGGCATTGGCGCCCAACTCAAGGACGAGGATGGCTACTGCACCATCGTCAAGCTCATGCCCGGACCGGCCATGAAAAGCAAGAAGCTCAAGCCGGATGACAAGATCGTGGCGGTGGCCCAGACCAACGCCGAGCCCGTGGATGTTGTCGGCATGAAGCTCGACAAGGTGGTGGAACTCATCCGCGGCCCCAAGGGCACCCAGGTGCGGTTGACCATCATCCCCTCCGACGCCGGCGATCCCTCCGCCCGGCAGGTCGTCTCGCTCATTCGCGACGAGATCAAGCTGGAGGATCAGGAGGCCAAGGCCACGATCATCGACCTCCCCGGCAAGGACAAACCCATGCGGCTGGGCGTCATCGACCTGCCCTCGTTCTATGCCGATTTCAGCGGCGACAACGCCAAGCCGCGCAGCGAACGCAAAAGCACCACGCGTGACGTCGGGATGCTCCTCGACAAGCTCAAAGAGGAGAAGGTGGAGGGCATGGTGCTGGATCTCAGGAGGAACGGAGGCGGCTCGCTGGAGGAGGCTGTCAATCTCAGCGGCCTGTTCATCAAGGAAGGCCCCATCGTCAAGGTGCGCGACTCGCTGGGCCGCGAGCAGGAGGATGCCGACAAGGATCCGCGCATCCAATACGATGGCCCGTTGGTGGTGCTGACCAGCCGGTTCAGCGCATCGGCCTCGGAGATCCTGGCCGGGGCGCTTCAGGATTACGGACGGGCGCTGGTGGTGGGGGAATCCTCCACGCATGGCAAGGGAACCGTGCAAACGCTTCTGGACCTGGGCACCTACATGAAAGCCGCCGTGCCGAACCTGCCGTTTGACCCCGGATCGGTAAAGCTGACCATCCGCAAGTTTTACCTGCCAAGCGGCTCCTCCACCCAGCTCAAGGGCGTCACGCCCGACCTCGTCCTCCCCTCCGTCAACAATTACGCCGACATTGGCGAAAGGGAGCTTCAGAACCCGCTTGAATGGGACAAGCTCAAGCCTTCCCAGTTCGACAAGCTGGATCGCGTGCAGCCCTATCTTGCCAGCCTCAAGGAGAAATCGGACATCCGCGTGCAGTCATCGAAGGATTTCGATTACATCCGGGAGGACATCGAGCGTTACAAGAAGCTGAAGGCGGATCGCACGGTTTCCCTGAATGAGGAGGTGCGCCGGACGGAACTGGAGGAGAACCAGGCTCGCATGGATGCCCGAAAGAAGGAGGTTCAGTCCCGCAAGGAACCCGAGCGCACGGTGTATCACCTCACGCTCAAGGACGCTGTGAAACCCGGCCTTCCGGCTCCCGGAAAGCCAGTTGAACCTTCCGATGGTGCTGTTCCCAAACCTGTTGAAGACACGGAAGCACATGACGCCGCTGCACAGGTGCCCGAGGTGGATGTCTTTCTGAACGAAGCCACCTCCATTCTGGCGGATTACGTCAACCTCATCGCCAGGGGGCCGGCTGTGGCGAAGAAGAACTAGCCACGCTCCAATGCCTTCCCCGCTGGAAACCGGGGTGGCCGGACCGGCCCAGTGTCATGCCGGTCCACAACAGCCCGCCTGCCTATTGATCCCGGGCAATGATTTCCACAACCACCGGGCGGTGATCCGAAGCCAGCCCCCAGTTTGAGGTCCGGAACACGTAGCTTCCACCACGGTTCCATTCGCGTGCCATGCCCGGACTCAACAGCACATAGTCGATGCGGTTGTAGCTGTCCTCCTTGCCATAGAAATACGTCCAGGTGATCGTGGGGGGATCATGGGCTGGATTATGCGCCGGGATCGTATCACCGTTCCTTTCCGAAGGGCGCGTGTCCACCAGCTTGGTTTTACCGCGACCGATCAACGTCCGCACCCCCTTGGAATCCTTGGTGTCATTGAAATCGCCCACCACGGCGATGTTGGCGTTTGGGCTGGCTTTCAGCCGTGCATCAATTTTTTCCCGCAGGATGGTCGCCTCCTGAAGACGCATTTCCGCCTCATCCGAACCGGGGATGGGGCGCTTGGATTTCAGATGGGCAACGAACAGGGTGAACGTGTAGCCCGCGTTCACCTGGATGTCCACCTCGGCGAAGCCCCTGCTCACGTGCAACCGGCGGCCCTGCAAGAGGTAGGCATCCTGGCTGTGCGGACGCCGGGCCACGATGGGAAACCTGCTCAGCACAGCCACATGGATGTTGGTGTCCCAACCTGAAACATGCTCCCAATGCGGGTAGTCCACCCCTTCAGATTTCAGCGACGCACGCAGTTCCATGAGGGCGTTGGTGCCGCCCATCTCCTCCAGGGCCAGCACGTCGGGATGGATGGCCTTGATGCATTCACGGATTTTTGCCCTGGATTCCGGCGGCTTCGCCTTCCTTGTGCCTGAAGGTGCATCGAGGTAATTCTCCACGTTGTAGGTGGCAATGGTGAACGTCTCCGCCGCGCCGGCGGATGATGCGCAAAGCAGCCACCATACGGCCATGCCGCCAAACCCAAGGATGATCTTCATGGGTGTCAGAATCACGGCACGCCCCAGTGCTGTCAAAACTCAAGATGATGACACGATTGACCATGGAATGGCACATCGCTGTTTGCCTCGCAGCCATTCCGGTATAGACTCTGGCCTTATGAAACCTGATGTCCGCTGCCTGTTCGTGCTCGTCGCGGTCCTGACCGTTGCCGGGTGCCAGGCCCGCACAGACCATCGTTCCGACATGAAAACCTCCCCTACAAACGCCGTGCAGGCTCCTGCAGAGGCTTATCCCGAGAGCAAGGTGGAAATGACCGATGCCCAATGGCGCGACCTCCTTACCCCTGAACAATACCACGTGCTGCGGCAGGCCGGCACGGAGCGTCCCTTCGGCAGGGTTTACGAGGAATTCAAGGCGCAGGGTGCAGGCACTTATGTCTGCGCCGGTTGCGGTGCCGAGCTGTTTTCCTCCAGTCACAAGTTCGATTCCCACTGCGGCTGGCCGTCATTTTATGATCCTGCCAATGCGAAGAACGTGGTGACGCATGAGGACCGGACCCTTGGCATGGTGCGCGTGGAGGTGCGTTGCGCCCGCTGTGACGGGCACCTTGGCCATGTCTTCAAGGGAGAGGGTTTCGACACCCCCACAGACCTTCGTTACTGCATCAACGGCGTGGCGTTGAAGTTCATCCCGGGCCGGAAGGAGGGCAAATAGTCAGCTCCTCGCAACGCCCGGGTCTGTCGGGTCCGGCCTCGAGCCTGTGACAGCGACTTCAGGCGGTTCGGGCACGGCAGCCACCTCGGGAACCATGGCGGCGGGTGACTCATGGGGGGGCTGGGTGCCGGAAACTCCGCGACCACGGTAGCACACCAGGAAACCAGCCATGACCATTGCGGTCGCCGCCGCCAGCCCGCCCCAAAACAGCCTCCAGCGCATGCCCGTTTCCTGCAGGCACGCGGCGAACCACCAGCCTGTCCCCAGATAACCCGCCAGATTGCCGAATCCGGTGGTCATCAGGGACATCAACGCCTGGGCACGCGCGCGCCATGCCGCTTCAACACGTTCATCCAGATAAATCTGGGCCGTGATGAAGAACAATGTGTAGGCAAATCCATGCAGCCCCACTCCGGACAACACCCAAAGCCTTCCATCCAGGGCGCACAACCCATAACGCAACACGCCAAAGCCCAGCCCGCCGGCGAAAATCCATTTCAGCCGCCAGTTCCCAAGCATGCCGGCCAGACCGAACATCGCGACGAATTCCGTCACCTGCCCGATGGTCATCCA
This sequence comes from uncultured Verrucomicrobiota bacterium, assembly GCA_964415955.1. Lineage (GTDB taxonomy): Bacteria > Verrucomicrobiota > Verrucomicrobiia > Limisphaerales > CAYQCZ01 > CAYQCZ01. The sequence goes on from CAYQCZ010000124.1 coordinate 7,340, forward strand.
CGCGCTGGTATGCACCATGCCCAGCTCCCTGAGGTGCGGCGGCGTGTAGGGGTAGAACGCCGCAAGCGGCACTGCAAACACCGCTGCCGTGATGAAAACCACCCTGTGGTCGGCATGGCGCAGCAGCGTCAGTGCATCCAGCCCCATGCGTTCTTTCAGTGATACATGCGCCGTCGTTTTGGGCGGCGTGATGGCCGGAAGCGACAGCGAGAAAAGCGCCACCAGAAGCCATGCGACGGCGCTTCCGAAACCAGCAATCGTCGTCGCGTCCGCGTGCAGCGCGCTCACGATCCAGCATCCCACCATCCACCCCAGGGTTGCCATGGCCCGGATGGGGCCAAATTCCCTGCGCGAATGCTTCAAGCGCGCGAGCACGATGGTGGAACTCAGACTCCATGTGGGTGCTGAAAACAGGGCATGGACCTGGATCAGCAACAACACCACGCCGGGCGGCCAGTGCCACCGGATGGCCAGGCAGGCAAGCGTCATCGCTCCCGCCGTGACCACGGACAACCAGCGCAGGACACGGATGGGGGCCACATGACGGTCGGCCATGGCCCCAAACATCAAGGGCGAGACGAACGCCGCGACCCCGCTGGTGGCGAACGCATAGGGTTTGATGGCTTGGAGCCCGTGCGCGTCCAGCACCGTGCTCAAGGGCACGAACCACATCCCCATGGCCATGGCATGAAGAAAAAACAGCACTGCAAGCCTGGCCCGCGGCGTGTGGTCTGGGTCCCTTCGCACGCGCAATGGATTCATTGGCCGCCTAAAAAGACAAGCCTGCTTGGTCTGGCAACCTCAGGGGACCGTCCGGCACGGGATGGATGCCATGAACACCGAAGACCACGATGCCCCGGCCCTGCCCGGCGAGGCGGGCTGCCCGTGCTCCCGTGGGCGTTTTCGTTGCATGACCTGCCTGAATGAACACAGGCCGCTTCACATCACATCGAGCCCGGCCCTCGCTTGAGGCAACATCCATCAACTGTTCCTGCTGGTGATGCATCGGCAGGTTGTGGCAGGTTGTGCAGGTCATGCCATGAATGCTTCACGTCGCCGATTCCTTTTTCATTCCGCCGGCGCTGTGGCTGCAACTGCACTGATCCGCAGCACAGCCACGGGAGCCGCAGGCAAGCCCGCAAACAAAATCTGCCTGTTCGAGAAGCCTGTGCAGGAGATCTCATTCGGGGAGCTTGCGGCCTTCGCATCGCAGCTTGGCTTCGACGGCCTTTCCGCCACCGTGCGCAAAGGCGGTCACATCCTGCCGGAACGTGTGGAGGAGGAACTGCCCCGGCTTGTGGACGCACTGGCGAGGCACAAGCTGGAAATCACCGAACTCACCACGGACATTACCCGCCCGGACGATCCCGATGCGGAACGGGTGTTGAAGACCGCCGCGAAGCTCGGCGTCCGCCTCTACCGGACAGGGTCGTTGAAGTATGCACAGGATCGTCCCATTCCGGAGCAGGTCGGGCAGTTCACGCATCAGTTCAAACAGCTCGCCGCGCTGAACCGGTCGCTGGGCATCGGCGGCTGTTATCAGGTGCATGCCGGCGCGAACACCGTGGGTGCCGCGGTGTGGGACCTCTGGCACATGGTGAAGGAGCATCCGGTGGACGTGCTGGGCATCGCATGGGACATCCGCCATGCCACGGTGGAGGGCGGCCAGTGCTGGCCGACCAATTTCCGGCTGGCGCGTCCGCACATCGGCATCGTGTATGCCAAGGACTTCGCATGGCAGGGGCGCAAGGCGGTCAACGTCCCGCTGGGCGAGGGGGCGGTGGATGCGGCGTTCTGGCGCATGTTGACGACCAGCGGCTACACCGGCCCCATCAATCTTCATGTGGAACATCCCCTGCCCAGGGACCGCGAGGGTGTGACAGCGGCCATTCGCAAGGACATGGAGACGTTGCGATCATGGCTTGGAAGATGAGCGTGGAAGGCGGCTTCACCCTTCCAGAATGGGCGGTTTTCATGGGCAATTCAGCCGTTGACACCCCCCTGCCCTTTGTTACGCTCGCGCCTCGTTTTTCGCGGATTCCTTTCCCGAACGAACACCCGGACACGACCCAAAACAACTGACTCATTTATGGCGAAAGCAGCAAAATACGTTTACACATGGGGCAACAAGAAGGCTGACGGCGACGGCAGCATGAAGCCCCTCCTCGGCGGCAAGGGCGCAAATCTCGCGGAGATGACGCGCATCGGCCTGCCAGTGCCTCCCGGATTCACGATCACCACCGAGGTCTGCACCTACTACTACGCCCACAAGAAGACGTATCCAAAGGAACTCCAGAAGCAGATGGAGGCCGGCATTGCCAACATGGAAAAGATCATGGGCACGAAGTTCGGCGCCACCTCAGGCATGCCGTTGCTCGTCGCAGTCCGTTCCGGCGCGCGGGATTCCATGCCCGGCATGA
>CAYQCZ010000125.1:0-9702 GCA_964415955.1 uncultured Verrucomicrobiota bacterium
TAATTTGAAGCCACCAATACTGCCAGAAAGACACAACAAATAATTCTAACATGCAATGGTTGTGTCTGTGCAACGGGAGCAAGCAATCACGTTGAATCTTAACGTGGATACTAGTGCAGCGGACACTCCCCGCCAACCTTAACACTGTATACTACAGCTGTAGGTCCCGTAGAACTTGCCGATGTACATGCTCCCGCATAACAAACACCTGTATGCACATACTTGTTAACATTCACAGTGTCGGTAATGGCTGTGCAATACTCAAAATCTTTGCATTCACACACAGCAGCGGCTCCTGTTACTTGCTCATATGAACACGGGGTGTTGTCATCCGCCGATAGTTGTGTTGCACAATCAGTGCAACTTGCGACATACTCTTCGTAATCTGGATGTTTGTTATCACACGCAGCCCAAGCTATGAAAACAGACGCGGACGTTGCAGCGATGCCGATAATTAGTGATTTGATTTTCATTTGTTTGCTTTGTTTGTGTTTATTGATGGTTTGCGCGAAAAGAAAATGTATGGAGGCACGACAACTGCAATAATTAGAACGAGATACACAAGAAATTGAAGATTCGATCCTTTCTTGGAACGACTTGCTGCCAAATTTTTAGAACGTTCGACCGAGGATAGTGTTTCTTTATAAATAGGTAACGCCATCACTTGGCTCTCCGATGGCCACCGGTTTGATGCGTAGTATGCAAAGTGCATAATCGACCGTAGCTCATCAGAGTTAAAACGCTCTTCCATTATCAATGTTTTCCCGATCAGTTTTGGTTGGAAACTCTCGTGAGAGACAGGTGAAGTGGAAATGTTTGTAGACCTTAGTAAGTAATCATACCGCTTTAACAAGACCGCATCTCCTCTTCGTGGGTACACGACGTAAGTGCTCATTTTGCTTAAGGTCGGCAACGCCCATCCGAAAACATTTGTAAACGAAATGGCTTCATACTCGGTATTCGTAAACCCGCCTTGAAAGGGCTTCGGATAAGGTTTTTTTTGAAAGTTTAACGACCCAGAAAGATACGTCAAAGTCCTAGGCAATTTCGGTTGTGAATCTGCTAATGAGCTTAATGTCTTAAAAAGTCTAAACTCGTTCGGATTCATCGAAGCTCCATCTCGGACCGCCAGCGTTGCAGGAATCTCCGTCATTTCTTCACGCACCTCAGCAAAATAACAATGCGAAGCATATGTGGCCCAGACTATTCCAGAACAAGGCGCTTCGGGAAATCTGGGCACCTGGCTCCGCCGCACGTTGCCTACGGAAAGGTTGGATCCAACCTTGGTTCCATTTTCCACAGCTTTGGCAACCCGCGTTTGATACGACGCATGCATGTAAGTATTAGTCCCGTCAAAAGAAACTTCTTCATAATCGGATACACTTGGGTCGAAATGGCGCATCCTCATGAACCATCTACAATCGGCGATCTTCACAGTGAATGGAACTAACGTCTTAATCACCTGAGGTGGCAGTGCCAAGTTGGTGGCAGTATATGCGTATTGAACTTGCTCCACTGTGCCACTGACTTCGTATTCCTGCGCCCTCGCTTCTGGCTGCACCTGCCCGAAGAAGGAGGTCAACGACAACCAAAACAAAATTGCTTTCACACGAACCCCATCTGTACTATTACCTACAAGAGGAGGTGGGTGAATCCTCACAGACTCGTCGCGATTTACTCTGTCCGGTACAGGTTTGTCTGTGTCATTAGAACATGATATTTTTTTCGGACACGACGTATCCACAAAAGACCAACTCCACAGCAGTCCGTATCCCCCGACAAACAAATATACCAATATCCATTTCGCAATTGCATCCTCTGATCCATTCGAAATCCAGAAGTATTGGTGCAAGTTTCCTAAGCATTGGCAATACTCATCGTTCCCTTTCAAGTAGCGGTAAGTTAGGAATATCGTTGAAAGCCATGATACATAAAATAACTTCAACCTCACTTCTTTCGCGAATAGAACCAGTAAAACGACCGCAATCTCAATCACACTAGCAAATACGAGCATTTTACGGTTTGCTATTTGCAGCACTGGATCGTGACGCTCAAGGATCTGAGCCGAACCACTAGCACTGACCAGTTTTCCGAATGCAGTGACAGTCAGAATGATAAGCGCAGTAAAAACGAACGTGCTAGCAAACCATTTCATTACCCGCGTGTCGCCCCGGCCTCTTGAGCTTCCACAGCCTTTGTAGGTTGCCATATTGTGGAGTTGTTGGTTACTCTACACGCTTGGTTCCGCTAATCGCTTCCTCGTCTCTGCCGCCTTCTTGGGCGCGTTGCGCTGGGCGGGGGTCTTGGTGCTGCGGGTGAGCAGGCCCAGTTTCTCCAGCAGTTCCTTCTTGCCGTGCAGGGCTACTTTGGCAATGGCGCGGTATTGGGGCGTCCAGTCGTTCAGCACCTTTATGGCGGATTTCTGGTCGCGGGTGTGAAATGCCTTACTCGAGCAATGGATTTCCTTCGCGTCTGATTCTGGCGCAAAACCTCGTGATTCCGGACTTGTCCCCCACAAGTTCATTTTTGGGAATTGATTGGCGATGAAATTGGAGAGAGAGAGAGAGATTGTCAACGGTTTTGTTGAAATGGTTTGAAATCATTTCACGGAACCGCGTAGCGTGCGCGCATTCCAGCGGAGAAAACACTCGCACCCAGCATGAAGACATGGATTGCACGGATGATCACAGATGCCCAAAGGCTGTTTCCGCACCCGTGTGCCTTCGTGGAATCGGTGTCTTGTCACCCCTCACCCCGGCCCTCTCCCCTCGCTGTGCGAAGGGGGAGGGTGTTTGAGCACGCGGCCTTCACGTTGATCGAGTTGCTGGTGGTGATTGCGATCCTCGGCATCCTTTTGGGAATCCTGCTGCCGGTGCTGGCGCGGTCCAAGGACAAGGGCCGGCAGGCGGTGTGCATCAGCAATCTCAAGCAACTGGCCACCGGCATGACGCTGTATCACGGGGATTACAACGAACTGTTCCCCGCCGCCGGGTCACGCCTCACCTACGGGCCGCAGCCGGAGGACTGGATTTGGTGGCAGTATGGACGGGACATCCAGAAGAGCGCCATCGCGCGGCATGTGTCCGGGTTCCAGCCCAAGCTCTTCACCTGTCCATCGGACAAGGAAGGCGTGAGTTTGCAAGGGCAGGGCTTCATCGCGAATGATCCGTATCGTTACAGCTACACGCTCACCAGCTACAACCTGACGAACAGCGCGAATTCGACGAACCAGATCAACCTGGGCATGGCCACCATCATCACGCAGAGCCGGGAGGTGTATGCCTTTCGCGCGGATCAAATCCGCAATCCCAGCAAGAAGCTCATGCTGGTGGAGGAAGACCGGCGGACCATCGACGATCCCCGGTGGATTCCGCATGGGAAGCATCCCAGCCTCGTGGCCGAGCGGCATGGGAAGAAAGGCACGGCGGTCTTTGCCGACGGTCACATCGAGGCAGTGACACCGAAGTTTGGATTGAACCCGACCAACTCGCATCCGGGGTGGTGAGAGACACGGATTTCACGGATGGGCACGGATGAAGGACCCCCAATCACACCCCTCACCTTGATCCTCTCCCCTCATCGGATGAAGGGAGAGGAAAGAAAACAAAGGATGGCGACCGTGATTCACCCGCCTTGATGTCTTCGTTCCTTGGTTGATCCATTTGAGAGACAGGCGGCACGCCCGTCCTACTTGGTGCGGCCCCATGAGAACTTGAGATTCATGAGGAAATTCCACGCCGTCACAATCACGATGGAAACGAGGTTCGCAAGGTAGGGATTGAAGCCCAGCACGCGCACCTGGAAATTCAGCAGGAGCACGCTCAGGAGAATTCCAATCAGACAGATGCCGTTGAATGTGACGAACCGTTTGAACCGCGCAGACATGCCGCGTTGCTCACTGGCGAGATCGCGGAAGGTCCAGAGATCGTTCCAGGTGAAATTGTTGAGGATGGCCACTTCTGCCGCGACCACCTTGCCTGGCGTGAGATTCCAACCGAGCATCGCCGGGTCCACCAGCAGGTAGAACACGCCCATATCTACGAAGACCCCGCTGCCGCCCACCAGGCAGAATTTAAGCAGGCGCATCATCTGTGATGTGCCGGAGGCTGGGCCGACATTCCGGTTGCTGGTCATCATGGGCAGGTGATCAGATTCGTAACGACGGTTGGTCTCCGTGACTCATTTGCAGTGCGTCACCTCAGCCACCTTTCGCAGGCTTGGTGTTACCCACCTCCCCCAGCCGCTTCTCATAATCCACTTTGGCGGCGTCCAGTTGATCGCGCAGTGCCTGGATGGTCTGGCGAAGCTGTGAGATTTCATCCGCTGCGGACAAGGTGGCACGTTGCACCGCCTCCTGCTTTTCAAAGCGCATCACTTCCAGCTCGTCACGCAGCGCCTGGATGGTCTGTTGGAGCTGCCGGATTTCTGCATTGGCCGTCGCCACGGCCTTCTGGATGCTCTGCTCGCGCTCGTAACGGACGGCATCCATTTCATCGCGCAGGGTCTGGATGGTTTCGCGTAGTTGCTTGTGCTCGGCATTGGCGTTGGAAACGGCCTGCTGCACCGCGCTTTCCTTTCCGGCATGGGCGAGTTCCAGTTCATCGCGCAGCGCTTGGACAGATTGCTGCAATTGCCGCACTTCCCCGATGGAATCCGCCTGGGCCTTTTGCGCGACTTCGTTCCGGTCAAACATGGCATTGGCCAGCTCGAAACGCAGGGATTGGATGGTGGCCTTGAGCGATGCCACATCCTCGGCATGATCATCGCCGTTGGAGGACATTGCCACTTTTCCAGTTCTTGCCCGGTCGTTTGCCATGCTTGTCAGGGGATTTCTAAACGCTGAAAGGCCGGTCGTCCAAGCCAAAGACCCTGGTGTATCTCGTATCGCACAGCCGATGCGAACCGTCTGATGATGGTTTGATCAGGCTGAAATGCCTCAATTCCCGCCCGGCCAGACGGGGCGATGCCGGGGAATCTCCGCCTTGAAATCTCCAAGACTGGGCCATTGAGTGCGCTGGTTCAGGTCCACCTCGGCGATGGCCACCGTGCCCCAATCCCTTGCCTGGGCGATGACCCGGCCCTCATGGTCATACACGCCTGAAATCATCCAGTTTTGATCCTCGGGCGTGTAGGTGCTGCTGACCAGATAGACATGGTTTTCACAGGCACGGGCTGCGCCGAGCATCGGGTTGCACCCCCATACCGGCCAGGCGATCACTTCCGCCCCCTTGTTGCTCAACTGCCGTGCGACCTCCGGAAAGAAGCCGTCGTAACACACCATCATGCCCAGGGTGCCGAAGCGTGTTTCAAACACCGGATATTCGCTTCCTGGCATGATGCCGCCCTCGATCTCGCCGCGCGGCAGGCAGACCTTGCGGTATTTGCCGGTCACCTTGCCGTCCGGACCGAGCAGAACCGCGACGTTGTAAACCAGATGTGCATCCCGTTCGAGCAGCCCGGCCACGATGTAGAGATCGTGCTTCTTCGCCAGTGCGCCGAAGTAATCCGTGGATGGACCGGGGATGGGTTCCGCGCAGTCGGCGTAGCTCATGCCCGTGCCGTAATAGGTCAATGTCTCCGGCAGAACGACAAGGTCGGCTTTCTCTTTGGCGGCGTGTTCGATGAACTGGGCGAATTGCGCACGCTTTTCAGCGGGTGTCTTCCCGGCGCGCGGTTGGTAATGCACCGTCGCAAGCCGGACCTTGCGTGGTTCCGGCGGTGGAACGGCGGCGAGTTTCACATCGCTCCAGTCCAAACGCGCGTTGGAGACCCATTGAAAATGCAGTTCCACCACGGCCTGTGTCGCATCTGCAGGGGCGCGATAGGTTTCACCAAGTGTCGTCCAGCCCATGTCGTCCTTGGCGAGAACGCCGGGATATTCTGGTTCGGCGCGGGGCGTGAATCCGCGCAGATTGTCCTTCACGACACCTGTGTCTCGGATGACCGGCTTGCCCTTCGCATCCTGCCAGACAATGCGCGCCAGCACACTGCGACGTTCCACAGGAATGTTGTGGGTCAGGTAATTCGCCTCGAAGCGATAATGCTGCCCGCCCTTGATGGGAAAGGCCTTGCGCCAATGCCCGCTCAGACCGGGCCGGGCGTCCGTGGTGATGACAAGCGATCCATTGCCCGTCCTGCCGCCGGTGGGTTCGTAGCGAAATGAAGGGGCAATCTCTGTTCTCGGGGCGTGACTGCTCCAACCTTCGGGAGCGTCTTCAACGGAACCAGCGAAGAGTGACAATGGCAGCAGGAGAAGTGCAGCGATGCAGAGCAGTGACTTTGAAGAGATTCGGAGTTTCATGATTGCAAGGTAACAGGCTGATGAAGCCGTGTCGCACTCAAATTGCAGGCAGGTGAGTGTCGAACACACTGCCAACCATCTTCGCTAAAGACCATTGCTTAGCGCCTTCTCGTAGGCCTTGTTCACCCGATAATCCTTCCCCAGCGCGTCAGCCAAAGGATCAATGTCCTTGCTGCTGAAACCGAGGTGCAGATGGCGTCGCCAGCCTTCGGCATGGGTGAACTTCCGTGACATCCGTCCCACGGCCCGTGACATGTAGTCCATGGTTTTGAGATAGGAATTCATGCCCTGGCTGGCATCCAGCCAGCCTTGCTGGCTTTTGTGTGCGGCAAGTGCAGCGAGCTTGGTGTCCTGAACGGCTTTGGTGTTTACAAACGCACCAGCTTGGATGCGGCGTCGCAATGGATCGCACAGGCCGTGGGGCATCGCATGATAGACTGTGACATCATGATCGTAAGTCGCGCGGCGTGGGATGCTACGGAAGTTTGGCATGCCATGGGTGAAGGCTGCTGTGACTGCCAGGCGGCAGGTATTCATGTGATCTTCCATGTAATCCACCGGCGAATGGGTCAGCACGACGCTGGCTTTGGATTCACGGATGACGGCTGAAATACGACGCAGGTTGCGAATGTTGTAGAAGATTTCCAGATCATCGCAGATGGGCGGGTGAAAGGTTGCCCTCAGGATTTTTGCAGCCTGTTTAGATTCGGCCAGTCGCACCTTGCGAGTCTTTGCTGGATTGAATTCGAGGCTGCCGCAGTTGCCCGTGGAGACGTTCATGTAATGCGTCTCCCAGCCGCGCTGTTTGAGCAACAGCAGGGTTCCCGCAGCCACGAACTCGATGTCGTCAGGGTGCGCGAAGATGGCGATGGCGGAAGGCATGAAACGGAAGGTAATGAGGGAACCAATGCCTGCGTCAGAGCTTCACCGTCTTTCCCGTGGCCGCCGATTTGTCTGCGGCGAAGATGACCTTGTGGGAGTAAGCGGCGTCGTTGAGGCTGGTCAACGGCATGTCCTTGCCCTTTTCCAACGCGTCGAAAAACGCCTGGAACTGAGTGGTGTAGGGGTGATCGCTCACATCGCCGGAATCCAGCATCTTCATTGAGAGTGTGCTCCACGCGTGTTTGTTCAGGCCGCCGACCTTCATCGAGTGGAACTTGTTGTCCAGCAGGCTGCCCTCGCTGCCCACCAGATGGGTGTGGAAATAATACGGCTGGAGGCAGTCCACGACAGCGGCGCATTTGCCGATGGCACCATTCTTGAACTTGAGGATGGTCACGCTGGTGGTGGTGTATTCGTAGGGTTTGAAGATGGTGCTTTGTGAACGCGTGTCATAACTCGTGACCTCCTTCACTTCGCTGCCCATGCACAGCAGCAGGGCGTCCAGTGCATGGCATCCGGCTGTGAGAAGGGAACTGCCGCCGTCTTTCTTGAACGTGTTCCAACGGAACTGGCCATACCATGGCCCGATGCCGTGATAGTAATCCACCTCGCCGTAGTGCAGTTTGCCCAGCAATCCCTCATCGATCATGCCCTTGGTGGCCAGGAACTGGCTGGACCAGCGGCACTCGAAACAGACGCACGTTTTCACGCCCGCCTTTTTGACCGCCACCTGCATCGCCTGCACTTCCTTCCATGACATCGCCAGGGGTTTCTCGATGATCACGTGTTTGCCGGCCTTGGCGGCGGCGATCACATGTTGCGCGTGCAGGCTGGGCATGGAGCAGACCGACACCACGTGGATGTTCGGATTGGCCAGCATGAGTTCGAGGTCGTTGTAGGCCTCGATGTGGCCGCCGTATTTGTGGCTCAGCTCGCGCTGGTTCTGCTGCCGTGAGGAATACACCGCCGTGACCTGTGCCTGGGATGTGGCATTGATGGCGGGGATGTGGGCGCTGGCGACCCAGCCGTAACCGATGATGCCAACATTGTATCGCTTCATGTGTTATTAGAGGAATGTTGATTGACTCGTTGGAACCTGTTTCACCGCCCGCATGGAAGCCTGCAAACGGGCCCTTTCGCATGGAGGCGGTGATGCACGGCAGTTAGCCACGCAGCCCCAAAGGCTTCAATGCAAAATCGGGGGTGATTGATCACGGTGCCGGAATCCTGCGTCCGTTTTCACCGCAGCGACGGGGATCGGGCCGGAAAAAATTCACGGGCAGGCTTGATTGCCTCTGCCGATTCGTTTCCACTGCGCAACATCACGTGTTTCAGCGGTGTTGACCTGCATGGACGTGCCGCAGCCGTGACATTTTGATGATGCGATCTGTCAGAACACGAATTCCCCAGGCGGCGTGGGCCGTCGTGCGCGCCGTTCCGGTATTGTGGCTCGGACTGTGCATGGCGGTTGCCGGATGCAGGCCTGCGTCCGGCCCCCAGGGTGCGCCCGCGGCAAAGGCAGACGCCAAGCCCCGGCAGGTTCAGGTGGCGAAGGTGGAGGAACGGGCGTTGGAACGGATCATCACGGTCCTTGGTTCACTGGCAGCGCTGGACCAGGCGACACTCAGCGTGAAGGTGCCGGGGCGCCTGCAGGAGATGCACGTGGACCTCGGCAGCGTGGTGAAGAAGGGCGAACTCATAGCCCGCATCGAGCCGATGGATTATGAGCTGCGCCTGAAGCAGTCCGAGGCGCTGCTGGCCCAGACCCGCGCGCGGCTCGGCCTTCCCATCGAAGGAAGCGATGATTCGGTGGATGTGGAGAGGAACAGCGCGGTCAAGGCGGCCAGAGCCGTCCTGGAGGAGGCGGCCAAGAACCGCGAACGCGTGGCCAGCCTGGTCAGCCAGGGCGTCATGACGCAGTCGGAATTGGAAACCGCGCAGGCCGGCTACGATGTGGCCATGAACCGGCACGATGCCACCATCGAGGAAATCCGCAGCCTGATCGCCCAGCTTGCGCAACGCCGTGCCGAAGTGGAGATCGCCAGGCAGCAACTGGCGGACACGGCGTTGATCGCCCCGTTCGACGGTGCCGTTCAGGAGCGCCGGGCCAACGTCGGTGAGTTCCTTTCCATCAGCGCGCCGGTGGTGGCGCTTGTCAGGACCGACCCGCTGCGTCTGCGCCTGGAAGTGCCGGAGCGTGAAGCCGCCCGCGTCCACTCAGGCCAGCCCGTGCGGCTTTCCATCGAGGGCGACACAAACATCTACACCGGAAGCATCACCCGCCTCAGTCCCGCGATCATCGAGCAGAACCGGATGCTTGTCGTGGAGGCGGACGTCCCCAGCCGCGGTGTGTTGCGCCCCGGGCTGTTTGCCAGGGCGGACATTGTGATCAGCACGAACGATCCCGGGCTGGTGGTGCCAAGGGCGGCCCTCGTCAGTTTCGCCGGGTTGGAAAAAGTGTTTGGGATCAAGGAAGGCAAGGCCGTTGAAAAAGTGGTGCAATCAGGCAGGCGTGGAGA
>CAYQCZ010000126.1:0-9699 GCA_964415955.1 uncultured Verrucomicrobiota bacterium
ATCGAAAAGCACTACGTTTAATGCGTTTGGCGGATCGTTTTGGTCTCCCGATTATTACCTTGATCGATACAGCTGGTGCTTACCCAGGTATTGGCGCTGAAGAGCGCCACATTGCCGAGGCGATTGCAGTCAACCTCCGTGAGATGATGTTGTTTGAAGTTCCAATCATTGCTTCCGTTATCGGTGAAGGTGGTTCAGGTGGCGCTTTAGGCATAGGGGTGGCCGATAAAGTTTTAATCATGGAGAATGCCTATTATTCCGTGATCAGCCCCGAGGGATGTGCGGCCATTCTTTGGAAGGACCGCAAGGCAGCGGCCCAGGCGGCGGAAGCTTTGAAGATCTCTGCGCCTGACCTTTTGAGTCTTGGGTTGGTGGATGCTGTGATCAAGGAGCCCACTGGCGGAGCCCACACTGACCCGGATGCCGCTTCTGAAAGTTTGAAGGAAGCATTGATCACCAATCTCAGGGCTTCGGAGAAACTCTCGGTTACGGAGCGGTTGGAACTGCGCTACAACAAGTTCCGTGCCTTTGGCGGTTTTACGGAAAAGGCCTCGGCGAGTGCTGCTTGATTGCCTGTGTGGCAGGATCGTCGGTGGCAGAACCATTCCGCACTGCATGCTTTACCCTTTTATCTTCAAACCCATCCTCAAGGACCGCGTATGGGGTGGAGATTGTCTCAAGACTCTTTTTCACAAATCTGTGCCTGACGGGCACATTGTTGGGGAATCATGGGAAATATCGGACAGACATAGTGACGTTAGCGTTATCTCCAATGGTTTGCTCGCTGGACAAAGCATCCGATGGTTGATGGAAAACCATTCCAGCGATGTGCTTGGGGATGCGCATGCGCTTGACGGCAGGTTTCCTTTATTGTGCAAAGTGCTGGATGCCCATGAAAAGTTATCGTTGCAGGTGCATCCACCAGCCTCCATGGCCCAAGAATTGGGTGGTGAGCCCAAAACAGAAGCCTGGTATGTGGCCGAAGCCAGGCCGGATGCAGATATCTTCGCAGGGCTCAAATCAGGAACGTCCCGCAGGGAGTTTGAATCCAGACTGAAGGAAGGCACTGTGGCGGAGTGTTTTCATCGGATTCATGTCAAGCGGGGTGATGTGATGTTTTTACCCAGCGGGCGTGTTCATGCGCTGGGTGCTGGAAGCGTTATTTTCGAGGTTCAGCAGAATTCAGACACCACCTATCGGGTGTTTGATTGGAATCGGATTGGGGCGGATGGGAAGCCGCGGGCACTGCACGTGGAGCAGGCGCTGCGATGCATTGATTTCGACGATTTTGAGCCCGGACTGGTGGAACAACATCCGGAGACTGTTTCTCCTGGATGGGAGCGAACGCCTCTTGTCGCTTGCGAAGCCTTTACCCTGTCGCTCTTCCACTGTCGCGGACTGCATCCATTCCGCCTGTCAAATCCCGCCTGCCGTGTTATTGCCGCCGTTGAAGGGGAGGGGCTAGTGTGTGGGGGCGGCCATCAAACCCGCTTGCAACGAGGGCAGTTCTGCCTTGTCCCCGCCTGCCTTGAGGAGGTTTCCCTTGCCGCTGGAGCAGGAGCCGTCTTTTGGGAGGCAATGCCGGCATGAGACACGGTGATCCCATGGTTTCGGGAACACTCTTCAAGCCATTTTTGACAGGCTCCCAGGCGGAGCGATGCTGTGGAAGCGGACGGGAAGCGCAGTGCATCAAGGGGTGGGTGCCCTTCAAACAGCAGCATTATTGCGGGTCAAACACGTTGTTCACCCAAAATGCCGATGCTTGAGGGGGGATATCCGTTGCAAAGAGATTGAACAATCCTATCATCCCGCGGACTAACTTACGGACATGCGCCAATTTTTGACCATCGCACACAATGCGTTCATGGAACTGGTCCGGCAGCCGGTGTTTTTGCTGCTGCTGACCTTTTCCAGCGGTTTTTGCGTGTTCTTGTCCGTGGTGCCCTACTTTGGCTTTGGGGATGATCCCAAGATGGTGAAGGACAGCGTGCTTGCCGTGACGTTGATTTCGGGACTTTTTGGCGCAGTGATCAGTGCGTCGGCTTCGGTGGCACACGAGATACGCACAGGAACGGCATTGGCCGTGCTCGCCAAGCCTGTGGGGCGGGCCAGCTTTCTTCTGGCCAAGTATATGGGGCTGGCGGGAGCGCTGACCTTGCTCACGTATGTGAACATGATAGGGGCGTTGCTGGCCGGGAGGATGGCCTTCGATGCCTATGGGGATGCGGATGTCGTCAGCGCCTTCATTTTCTTCATGGCGGTGGTGGTTGCCTATGCGGCAGCAGGCTTTGGAAACTACTTTCTCCGCCGCCCTTTCGTGGCGGATGCCACCATTGCCCTGGTGGTGATGCTGACGCTGGCGTTCATCATCATCGAATTCTTCATCAAGACCAGCAAGCCCTTTGGGGAGGTGGCGCACGTGGACTGGCGGATGTTGCGCGCCGGAATCCTGCTTTTGTTTGCCCTGCTCATCCTGGCGGGCATTGCGCTGGCCTGTTCCACAAGACTTGAGATGATACCCACCCTGGCTGTCTGCACGGGTGTGTTCATGCTGGGTTTGATGTCGGATTTCCTCTTTGGCCGGCATGCCACACCCGCCTGGGAGAATTATGACATGAAGCTCGACTCGGTGAGCGTGAAGTATGGCGTTTCACAGCGCGCTTTGTTGAACGAGATCGTGTCCCGCCACGACAAGGACAAGGACGGACGGTTGAACAATGCCGAGGCGGGAGCGATTGGCAGCGAGGACATCCGCCGCATGAAGGCCGAGGGGTTGGGCGGCTCGGTCTGGGCGGGCATTGTCTATGCCGTCATCCCGAACTGGCAGCTTTTCTGGGCCGGAGACGCGCTGGAGCCGGACAAGACCATTCCTTCAAGTTACATCGCCAGGGCGTTGACCTACGTTTTCGGATATTTGGGGGCGTCGCTTGCGCTGGCGCTTGTGCTTTTCGAGGATCGGGAACTAAGCTGAGACTTTCATGGATCGAAACATACAACGCAATGGTTTGGTGAATCTGGTGACCCTGCTGGGGGTGACACTGGCGGGAGCGGCCGTGGCCCGCTTTGTCAGTTCCGCCACGGGTTATGCGGCGATCGCCTTTTATGCACTGGGTTTGCTCGTCGCCCTGGTCAGTTACGTCCAGATGCGGCTGGAGACGCGCGAACGCCTGGAAAAGCTTGAATATGACGAGTTGAACAAGGCCAAGGGCAGTGCCACGCTGTTCACATCGTCGGATTCGGAGTCCTTTCCCGCACAGCGTTCGAGGGAGCAGTTTGAACGGTTCATCGTTCCAGCTTTTACAGTGCTCCTCCTGGTGCTTCAGGGCGGGGCGGCGTGGGCGCTTTACAAGTATCTTCCCCAGGCACCGTCCCTGGTCGCCGAGCGTGGTCCCATCGGCATGGCGTTGCACGCCTTGTTTTTCATCGTGCTGTTCATGCTGGGCAAGTATTCGACCAATCTTGCCCGGCTGGAGAAGCAGCGCCTGCTGCGGCCCGGTTCCAGCTACATGTTGATGGGGGCCTTTGTCTCGGTGAGCGTGATCATCGGGCTGGCGGCCCACTGGTTTGAGTTCACCAAGATCGATTACATTCTTTCAAGGCTGTTGATGGCCGTGCTGGCGTTGACCTCGATCGAGTCGTTGATCGGGCTGGTCTTTGAAATCTACCGGCCGAGGGTGCGTGGTCAGGCCCCCCGCCTTTTGTATGAAAGCCGGCTGGTTGGTTTGCTGGGACAGCCGGGGGGGTTGATCACCACGGCGGCGCAGGCGCTGGACTACCAGTTCGGCTTCAAGGTGTCCGAGACCTGGGTGTATCGCTTCATGGAGCGGGCGCTCGTATGGCTGGTGCTTGGCCAGCTTGGACTGCTCTGGCTGTCCACGACCGTGCTGATTGTGGAACCGCATCAAAAGGCGTTGCTTGAGCAGTTTGGCCGTCCTGCCGGTGGACGAGCCGTGCTGGAGCCGGGCCTGCGGTTCAAGCTGCCATGGCCTTTCGAGAAGGCTTACCGCTACAACACCGAGGTCGTTCAGAGCATCAACGTCGGCGTCGTGGAGGGAACGCCCGTGGATTCGGAGGATGGATCACCCCACGACGAGAACACGCTTTTGTGGACGCGGCCGCATTACAAGGAGGAGTTCAACCTGCTGGTCGCTTCGCGCAGCATGAACACCCTCACCAACGCTTCCGCACGCGAGCAGGCCGTGCCTGCCGACCTTTTGACCGTCAGCGTGCCTGTGCATTTTGTGATCAACGATCTCGTGGCCTGGGCCTACAACCATGCCTCGCCCTCCAACCTTCTTGAAAAGCTGGCGACGCGTGAGGTGGTCCGCTACCTCGTGAGCGTGGACATCGATGACATCATGGCCGAGGGACGGCTGAAGGCCGCCGATGAACTCAAGGGCAAGATTCAAAGCCGGGCCGATGAGGCCAAACTGGGCATCAAGGTGATCTTCGTTGGATTGCAGGACATTCACCCGCCGACCTCCGTGGCTGGCTCCTATGAAAATGTGATTGGTGCGATGCAGGCAAAGGAGACGCTCATTCTTCAGGCCAGGGGCGATGAAGCCGCCCGCGTGCCATCTGCCGAAGGACGGGCCTACGAAGTGGTGGCGCTGGCGGAAGCCGCCAAAGTGCGGAACATAGCCGACGCCTCGGCCACGGCCGGCCGGTTCACCAATCAAATCATCGCCCTCAAGGCCTCCCCCAAGGTGTTTGCCGAGCGCATGTATCTGGAAACGCTCGCCGAGGCGGTGAGACCCGCCCGCAAATACGTCCTGATCACCACCAACACCACCGAGGTCATCACCATGAACCTCGAGGACAAGGTGAGCCTCGTGGACATCACGGACGTGAAAACCCCCGATTTGAAGGCCGACGGAACGGCCAAAAGTGACGACAAGAAATAAGAGCCACCCCCATGAAGAAAAACCTACCCACAGTCATCACAGGCGTTGTCCTTGTAGTCATCTTCGGACTGCTGTTGTTCACCTTCCAGGTCCGGCGGACCGAGGTGGCTGTTGTGACCCGTTTCGGCAAGGTCGCCCGTCCGACCGCCGAGGCCAAACTGGATCCCGGCTTCCATTTCCGGCTGCCGTGGCCCATCGAGATGGTTTACAAGTTCGAGAACCGGGTGCAGACCTTCGACCGGAAGTTTGAACAGACCACCACGCGCGACGGACGTCCGCTCATCGTGACGGTGTTCGTGGGCTGGCGCATCGCCAATCCTCAGCTGTTCCTCGAGCGCTTTGACAAGGGTGACTACCTCAAGGCGGAGCGCACACTGGAAAACCTCGTCCGCGACGCCAAGAACGGCGTGCTCGGGCAGCACCCCTTCAGCGACCTCATTTCCACGGATCCAGCCAAGCTCAAGTTCGACCAGATCGAGGCCGAAATGCTCGCCTCGATCAAAAACCGTGCCTCCACGGAATATGGCATCGAGGTGGACCTGCTGGGCATCAAGCAGCTTGGACTGCCCGAGAGCAACACACAGGCGGTCTTCCAGCGCATGAGCGAGGAGCGCAACGTCCTCGTGAAGCAATACACCGCCGAGGGCGAGGCGGAGGCGCGCAAGATCCGTGCCGAGGCGGACCGCAAGAGCATGGAACTGATTTCACAGGCCACGGCCAAGGAGACCGAGATTCTCGGCCAGGCCGAGGCCGAGGCCTCCAAGCACCTGGCTGTCTTCGATCAAAATCCCGAGTTTGCCGCGTTCGTGCTCCGGTTGCGTGCCATCGAGGCCGCCCTCAAGGAGCGCACCACGCTTGTGCTCGACCAGCAGACACCGCCCTTCGACATGCTTCAGAAGAAGTCCATCGAGAACACCGGCAAAATGGCCCGATAACCGAACGTCATGAGCCACGACCCCCATTCACACGATCACGATCACGATCATGGCCATGGCCATGGCCATGACCACAAGCACGAGCCTGCGCCCAGGCAGGAGATCAAGGACATCGACCTTCCCCTGATGCCCAAGCGCACCGGCACTGCGGCCAAGGAAATCTCGCGTCCGAAAGCCATCGAGGACGCCGGCACGGAGGCGCTTTCAGATGCGCTCAAAAGCAGCTTCTGGTTCGTCAAAGGCATCTTTGTCATCCTCATTCTCGGCCTTGTCCTCTCCTGCTTCCGTCAGGTCCACCCGCACGAGGTGGCCGTGGTGCTCCGGTTTGGGAAGATTGTCGGCGTGGGTCAGGAGGCCATTCGCCCGCCAGGCATGGTGTTTGTGCTGCCTTACCCGATCGATGAACTGGTGCGCATTCCCGTGGCCGGCACCCATACGGTGAAGTCTTTGGCAGGCTGGTTCGGTCGCAACGCCGACTACGACATGAGTGGCGAGCAGGATGTCCCCTCCGATGCGCAAAGCCTCAGGCCTGGGGTGGACGGATACGCCATCACCGGCGATGGCAACATCATTCATGCGCGTGCCACGGTGACCTACACGATCGATGACCCGGTGGCTTATGCGTTCTCCTTTTCCAACGTCACGAACCTGCTCCAGAACATCGTGGACGATGCCGTGATTCGCACCTCGGCCAGGTTTACGGCGGCGGATGCCTTGTATGAGAATCCCACGGCCTACAACGAGGCCATCCGCACGCGCATCGAGCAGAAGGCGCAGGTGGAGAACAAGCTGGGCATCAAAATCAGCCTGGTGACGGTGGACACCAAGGTGCCTCTGGCCGTCAAGGCGGCCTTCAATGGCGTCCAGACCGCCGTGGAAAACCGCAACAAACAGGTCAACGAAGCCCGCGGCTACGCGGGTGAAACCCTCAGCAAGGCCCAGGGCGAGTATCAGGCCGTCCTCAACCGGGGCATGTCCCGCAGCAACCAGGTTGTCCAGGCCGTCGCGGCGGAATCCCGCTCCTTCCTTTCACAACTGCCCTACTACCAGCGTGAGCCCAAACTCTTTGAGGACCGCCTTCTGGCCCAGACCATGGGCCGGGTCATGACCAACGCCTCCGACAAGTTTTTCCTGTCCACCCGCCCGGATGGCCAATCCAGGGAGCTCCGGCTCCTGCTCAACCGCGAACCCGAGGCGCCCAAGAAGAAACGGTATCAATGACCGGCGGCGCGTCCGCGCGCCAGACCGGGGAAAGAACACACATGCAAGTCACCTCACTCCTCAGCCAGAAGGAAGACGGGCACAAGCACGATCATTCCCATCACGATCATGACCACCCTCATGATCACAAGCATGATGCGGACTGCGGCTGTGGCCATGACCACGAACACGTCAACGTCCGCCTCGGCTGGACGCTCTTCGGCCTGGCCTTCGTCCTGAACTCCTTCATCATCGAGTGGATCTTCGTGCACCAGGCCGCGGTGGATGACTACAGCAAGGCCATTGCGGATTTCAGCGCGATGATCGGCTCGTTCATCCTGGGCGCGCCCATTCTATGGACGTCCTACAAGGACCTCCGCCGCGGCATTCTCAGCACCAACGAGCTGGTGTCGCTGGCTGTCGTGGCCTCCTTCGCCTCCGGAAACTATCAGGAGGCGGGCGTGGTCGCCTTTTTCATGCTTCTTGGCCAGGTGATCGAGACACGCACCGCCGAAGGCGCCCGTGCCTCCATCGAATCCCTGATCAAACTGACGCCGACCAAGGCGCGTCGCATCCTTGCCAACGGCGCCGAAGAGGAGGTCGCCGCCTCCCAGCTTGCGGTCAACGATGTGATCCGCATCCGCCCCGGTGACAACGTCCCTGCGGATGGTGTGATTGAAAAGGGTGAGGGCTCCCTCAACCAGGCCAATGTGACGGGTGAATCATTGCCCGTGGACAAGAAGACCGGCGATCAGGTGTTTGCCGGAACCATCAATCTCACCGGTGCCCTGGAGGTGAAGGTGACCCGCGCCGGCCAGGACACCACCATCGGGCGCGTGCGGGATCTGATCCTTGCCGCTGAAAAAACCAAGCTGCCCATCATGAAGATCGTGGACCAATACATGATCTTCTACACGCCGCTGGTGCTGGTGATCGGTGCTTTGGTGTGGGCTTTCACCAAGGACCTCAGCCGTGTCATTGCCGTGTTCATCGTGGCGTGTCCGTGCGCATTTGTGCTGGCCACGCCCACGGCCATGGTGGCCGCCCTCTCGGCGGCGGCACGTCTGGGTATTCTCATCAAGAACGTCACCGACATCGAACTGGCGGCCCGCATCAACTCGTTCATTTTCGACAAGACGGGCACGCTCACCCACGGACGCCTGGTCGTGAGCCGGCTTGCCCCTGCTGAGGGCATCAAGCCTGCGGAACTGCTGCACATCGCCGCTTCCGCCGAGAAATACAGCAACCACCCGACGGCCCGGGCACTGGCGCAACTGGCCGGCGAGGCGGGGGTGCCGCTGGTGGAGCCGCAGGATTTCAAGGAAACCGCCGGACGCGGCATTCATGCGAAGGTGGATGGCGATCCCGTCGTGGTGGGGCGTGCTCAATGGCTCAAGGACAACGGCGTATCAGAGGATTTCCTCAAAAGCGTCGATTTGAATGAAACGGAAGGCTACAGCCTGATTTTCATCGCCAAGGGCGGGCGCTGCATCGGCTGGATTGGTCTTCAGGACGAAACGCGTTCCGAGGCGAAGGAATCACTCGAGGACCTGACCCATCAGGGCGTGAGGCGCATCGCCATGGTCACGGGCGACCGCCAGCCGGTGGCCCTCCGGGTGGCCAGAGACATCGGTTGCGAGGAGGTGGTGGCCGAGTGCCTCCCGCAGAACAAGGTCGAGTTCGTGCATGAGATGAAGGAGAAGGGCTATCGCGTGGCTGTGGTGGGCGACGGTGTGAATGACGCACCGGCCTTGGCGGCCGGTGACATCGGCATCGCCATGGGCGCAGCTGGCAGCGAGGTGGCGATCCACAGCGCCACCATCGCGCTGATGAACAGCGATCTGCGCCGTCTGCCATTCCTTGTGCGGCTCTCCAAGATGACACGTTCGGTGATCAACCAGAACTTTCTCGTCGGCGTGCTTTTTGTGATCGGAGGCCTTGTGCTTGCCGCCATGAAATACATCAACCCGATCGTCGCCGCGCTCATGCACGTGGTGGGTTCGCTGCTGGTGGTGTTCAACAGCGCACGACTGGTCCGCGAGGGCGAGGAACTGGAACCATTCGAAGCCCCGGCCGCTGAAACACCGGCTGAAACACCGGCAGAGCCTTCCGGCAAGATGGAACCCAAGATGGCCTGACCGGCCCAAAAACGCTACATTGGCAACATGAGTGCCGCTGAAATCATCAAGCAAATCAAGCAGCTGCCACCTGAAGAACAGCAGGAGGTGTTTGAACTCGTCCATCAATTGGAGAGGGAACCAGTTGTCATTGATGACGGAGTATCACCCGAGTTTCGACGTTTGGCGGGCAAAGTGTTCGACCGGAACGATGAGCTCTTTCGTAAATTGGCACAGTGAGCTGTGGAGACACCAATTTTTCTGTCGATTGCGGAGGTGCGGCATCTCCATTCCGAATCTCTCCGGCGGTTTGGCGGAACGGACGGTTTGCGCGACAGGGGCCTGGTCGAGTCTGCCCTGGGTTCGGCGATAAACGCTTGGTATTATGGGAAAGGCGATCTGTTCGACGTGGCAGCAGCCTATGCTTACCATCTGGCCGAGTCGCAGGCGTTTTTCGACGGCAACAAACGGACTGCCGTGGCGGCAGCCCTGACATTCATCACTCGAAATGACGGGCCGTTGTTGGAGGACAACGGCGAGATT
>CAYQCZ010000127.1:0-9676 GCA_964415955.1 uncultured Verrucomicrobiota bacterium
TAAGTTGAAGTAATAAACCCCTTATAAAAAACTCAAAACGATAAGGCACACCAGACCCGACAGGGTGACATACAGGATGAGCCTCTTCAGATCGCGAGATTCTGATTCAGACCGCATTTGTGCCAGACGATATAGATGGGAATTGGCGAATGCAGGCAAATTCTAAAACTATCATATCCTCTTTATTATTACCTCTCACGACAAAACAAGGCTGAATCAGAATACACAAAGTTCAATCACGGCAGCCCGGAGAAGAAACGGCTCCAGCGCGCCTTAAACCAGCGGCCCTTCTCAAACGATATCGCGATGCCCACGGCCTCGCCCATGATCTCATCACGGGCCACGAATCCAAAAAAACGCGAATCCTGGCTGTTGTCCCGATTATCACCCATGATGAAAAACTGACCTTCAGGGACGGTCGTTTCCGGAAATGACCTCAGCGCATTGATCTCCGGGATGAACATCACTGGATGTTTCCGTCCGGCCACTGTCTCTTCCGCGAACCGGTAATGCGGCAGCTCTTGCACCGGCATATCCTTGGTGATTTCTGATTCAAGTGGCGCATAGTCGGCCTTCGTCCCGTTTACCAACAATTGGTTTTCTCGCAACTCGATGCGATCACCCGGTACCGCCACCACGCGCTTCACCAAGCGAATACCATCCGCTGGCGAGAAACACACCACGATGTCGCCCCGCTGCGGATTCCCCCACTCCGCCAAGTGCCATTTGGTGAAGGGCACTTTCAGGTCATACGCCGTCTTGTGGACGAATACGCGATCCCCTTCGAGGATGGTGGGCTTCATGGAACCGGTCGGCACGTCATACCAGTCTGCGATGGCTGAGCGAAATGCGAAAAGCACCAACGCCATGATGAGCAAGGGGCGCAACTCCTGTTTCCAAAATCGGAGCATCCCGGCCTTAGTCGGTTTCTTCATACCAAGTTGGAACTTGGAAAAAGAAAAACGTTCAATCCTGCCGTCTAATGCCCATCCGGGCTGCGCGTGGCTGCGGCCGGGACGCCACCGTTCATTGCCGCCTCGGCCGTCTTGGAGTTCGTAGGTATGAACTTCTTCACCAGCCATGAATCCCGCACATCGTCCAGCAATGAATACGCCACGGGCGTCACCACCAGGGTCAGCAAGAGCGCGAGGGTCTGGCCGCCGATCACCACTACCGCCACGGCCCGGCGCTCTTCCGCACCGGGACCGGAGCCCAGCGCCAGCGGGATCATGCCCACCACAAACGTCAGTGTCGTCATCAGGATGGGACGTAACCGGTCGCGATTGCCCTCCATGATGGCTTCCAGACGATCCATCCCCTTCTTGCGCAACTGGTTCATGTGATCGATCTGCAAGATGGAGTTCTTCTTGACCACGCCGAACAGCACGAGCAGTCCCAACGCAGAATACAAGTTGATGGTATTCCCCGTCAGCCAGAGCGTGAGGAAGGCAAACGGCAACGTCAGCGGCAGGGACAGCAAAATGGTGAACGGATGGATCAGACTCTCATACTGTGAAGCCAAAATCATGTACATGAATACGATGGAAAGCGCGAACGCCCAGATGAACTCGTCGAACGTGCGCTCAAATTCCCGGGCACGGCCGGAGAGCTTGGTCGTATAGACCGGCGGCAGGTTCATCTTCTTCACCTCTTCATCCAAGGCCTGGATGCGGTCCGCCATCGCATAGCCCGGAGCGACACCGGCGCGCAAACTCACCTGCCGTTGCCGGTCCATCCGGTCGATGCGGGAGGCGGTTTGCGCCGGGACGATCTGCACCAGGTTGTCCAGCCGCACCAATCCGGCCTGGGAACTCGGGACGAAGAGGCGCGAGATGGTATCCGGATCATTGCGGCGGCCTTCGGTGAGCCGCAGTTGCACATCATATTCCTCGCCCATCTGCGGATCGCGGAAACGGGAGACCCGTTCATCCCCGCCCACCATCACGCGCAGGGCGGACGAGATGTCTTCCGTATCCACCCCCAGGGCGGCGGCGCGTTCGCGGTCGATCACCA
Source organism: uncultured Verrucomicrobiota bacterium (assembly GCA_964415955.1). GTDB lineage: Bacteria > Verrucomicrobiota > Verrucomicrobiia > Limisphaerales > CAYQCZ01 > CAYQCZ01. The sequence continues at coordinate 2,014 of CAYQCZ010000127.1, forward strand.
CGCGCAGTTCCGGCTTGTTCAACTTCAAGGTGGTGTCGGCATCCACGATCCCCAATTCCGGGGCTTTCTTGCGTAAGGCATCGGCATATTTGGCCAGTGATTCGAGGTCGGGGCCGAGCAGGGAGTAATCGATATCATAGCTCGGTCCGCCGATGCTGATGGAGGAGGAACCCGCCCGCACGGCCACCCGCAGATGCGGCAACTGGCGCAAAGCGGTGCGCACCTTCTGCGCCACATCCTGCTGGCTGTAGTTGCCCTTGAAGATGTTCAACGGATCAGTGAACAGCCGTTTCACATTGATGGTCCGTTCGGCATGGGGCGGGATGCGCACATAGACGCGCATGTTGTTCGCGCCGCTGATGCGGCTGGAGCCGATCGAGGCCAGATAGAGTTCCACCTCCGGGATTTCGCTTAAGATCTGCTCCACCCGGGTGGCGACCTGTTCCATCGCGGGCAGACTGGTGCCTTCCGGCGCGGTGATGCTGATCTCGAACTCGCCTTCATCCGTGCTGGCAGGCACGAACTCCTGCGGCACCTGTTGGTATAACGGGATGGACGAAAGCATGACCAGCACGGCTCCCGCCGCCACCCACCAGCGATGCCGCATGGCCCAGGCCAGCACCGCCATGTAGGAGCGCTCGATAAAAGAGTAAAAGCCGCCGCGCGAATTACCGCCGTCATCATCCTTGCCTTCCTTCACGCGCAACAGGCGCGCGCTCATCATCGGGGTCAAGGTGAACGACACCAGCAAGCTCACTAGGATCGCGACGGCCGAAGTCAATCCGAACTGGAACAGGAACCTCCCGGAGATGCTGGACATGAAGGATACCGGCACAAAGATCACCACCAGAGAAAGCGTCGTGGCCAGCACCGCCATGCCGATCTCCGCCGTGGCCGCCCGCGCCGCTTCAAAGGGATGCATCTTCTTCTCCTCGATGAAGCGGAAGATGTTCTCCAACACCACGATGGCGTCATCGATCACGATGCCCACCATCAGCACCAGCGCCAGCATGGTCACACTGTTCAGCGTGAAATCCATCGCCCACATCATGCCGAAGGTGGAGATGACGGAGGCCGGGATGGCCACGCCCGCGATCAGCACGGCCCGGAAGTTCCGCATGAAGGCGAACACCACCAGGCAGGCCAGGATGCTGCCCAGCACCAGATGCACCTCGATCTCGTGCAACGCCTCGTAGATGTAACGCGACTGGTCCTCGATGATTTCCATCGTGATGTCACTGGGCAGTTGGGCCTGGATATCTGGCAGCTTCTCCTTGATGCCTTCGATGACGGCCACCGCGTTCGCATCCGACTGGCGTTTCACGCTGAGCGTCACGCAGGGCACGCCGTTCAAGCGCGCCAGGGAGCGCTTCTCTTTCACCCCGTCTTCGGCATAACCCAGGTCGCTGATGCGGATGGGGGCACCGTTCACCTGGGCCACTACGAGGTTGTTGAACTGCTTGGGGTCGGTGAACCGGCCCAAGGTGCGCAATGATTGCTCCGTCAGGGGTGAACGCACGTTACCACCGGGCACATCGGCGTTCTGGCGGACGATGGCGTCCCTCACCACGGAGATGGGTATCTGGTAGGCCGCCAGCCGCTCCGGGTCCACCCAGATGCTGATGGCCCGCTCCCAGCCGCCCTGGATCTCCACTTCACCCACGCCCAAGGAGCGTTCCAGCGGTATCTTGACCCGTTTATCTGCGATCTCCGTCAATTCGCGTTCCGGCCGCTGACCGGAGAGCGCGATGGTCATGGTGGGTGAACGGTCGCTGTCAAACTTGGTCACCTGGGGCGGATCCACATCGCGGGGGAGATCGCCGAGCACCCCGGAAACACGGTTCCGCACATCCTCCACCGCGCGGTTCACATCGCGGCTCAGATCAAACTGGATGATGACGAAAGAACTGCCGTAGCCGGAGATCGAGCGTAGCTCGGTGATACCCTCCACCGTGTTCACCCGCTCTTCGATGGGTTGCGAGATGAGCGTCTCCATCTCCACCGGCGAGGCTCCGGTGAGGCGCGTGGAGATATACACGGTGGGGATGTCCACCGGCGGCGTGCGGTCCACGCCCAGCTTGAAAAAGCCCGCCGTGCCGATCACCACCAGCGACAGGATGATCATGGTCGCGAAGACCGGGCGGCGGATGCAGATTTCAGCGAGCTTTTGCATGATGACGTCTTAGCTCTCCTTCACCACCACCGGTTCACCCGTCCGCAGATTGCCCGGATCACGCACCACGGCTTCTCCGGGCTTGAGGCCCGTCAGGATCTCCACCCATTTATCCCCAACGCGACCGGAGCTGACCGGGCGTTCCACGGCCTTGCCGTCCTTGATGGTCAGCACTTTTTCCACGCCGGCGAACGTCACCAACGCATCCAGCGGCACCGTCAAAGCCGGTTCATCCATGCTCACCACGATATCGGCCTGGGCGAAGAACCCAGGGCGCAGACGCCCGGGATTCGGCACATCCGCTTCCACCATGAGCATGCGGTTGAGATCATTTAGCATCGGGCTCAGGCGTTTGATCTCGCCGAGATAGAGGTTGGTATCACCGGTCACGGTCAATCGGACCGGCTGCCCTTCCTTCACCAGCGAGGCCCGGCGCTCGGGGACTTCCAACCGCAGACGCAGGATGTCACTGCGAACGACCGTCGCCACCGGAGCGCCCACGCTGAGATATTCGCCCTGACTGGCTTTGCGTTCCTGCACGATGCCGTCGAATGGCGCCTTGATGGTGGTTTCTTCCAACTGTTGTTTGGCGATGGCTACCTCTGCGCGGCGTTGAGCGAGTTGGGCCTGTCGGTTGCGGGCTTCCTCAAGAGCGTCACGCTGGCGGTTCAACGCCACTTCATAAGCCGCTTCTACGGTGCTCACTTCCGATTCCGAAGACACGCCTTCTTTGGAGAGCTTGAGGACACGCTCGCGATTCTTTTTGGCTTCCTCGAGGACTGCGGCTGCTTCACGCACCAGACTGGTCTTGGAAACGTCCACCTTGTCATCATCGCCTTCCAACGGCAGGCCCAGCTTGGCCCGGGCTTGCGCGAGCAAAGCTTCCGCTTGCATCAGCTTCACTTCGTATTCCCGTTTTTCGAGCTGGGCGATCAACTGCCCCTGCTTCACCACCGAGCCGATGTCCACGCTCACCAACTGCATCCGTCCGGACACCTTCACCCCCAAAGTCGCCTGTTCATAGGCAGCCAAAGCGCCTACTGCCGCGATGGTCCGCTCCAGTCCTTGCATCTGCGCCTTGCTCGTCTGCACCGGGCGGGGAGGGCCTGAGGGCTCCTCTTTGCCTTTGCCCTTCGCGTCATTCTTCGCCGCTCCGCAACCGGCGAACACCCCTGCCAACAGCACCAAAAGCAGCGGTTTGAAAAACGCCTTGCGCCAGTCGGACTGATTGATCCAGTTCAATGAATTCAAAATCGTTATGTTTTAAGGCAATTACGGCGACAAACCGTACGCATACGGACTATTTTAGGGCACCCAGTGACGATAAGCAACATTACTATCAGTTTGCCTAAAGACGAAGCAAGGCCCGGCGCAAAGTTTTGGACGCCGTTGATTCGGCGGTCATTCAGCGGACAGGACAAAATGATTCCGCTTACCATCGGCCCGGCACTCCGTTCTTCCGGTTGGCAGGAGTAATGGCTGCCCTGCTCACTCATTCTCGCGCAGGCGGATCATGAGGCGGTAGTAGCTGGATTCAGTGCCGGGAGCATTGGTGAGAATGATGTCCTGGTCGGCACCGGAGATGTTGGTGCGGCCAGCCACACCCCACCAGGGTCCGTCAATGAGGTTGGTGGTGCAGTGGAGATCGAACCAGCGGGAGAGCCCGGGATAACCGGGGCCGTTGACGGCGTTGGCGTGGAACATCACAAGAACACCTTCCGCGGAGATCGTGATGCCGAGGCGGGGCGGCTCATCGGGAGTGTTGGGATCGGTGCCGGCAATGTATTCTTGCAGGTTGGTGCGGCCATCGGCATCGGGATCGGCGCCGAGTTCTCGGTCGGGTTCGGGAAGGGCGGCGAAGGTCTCGATCCAGGCATCGTAAGGGCCGGCGGTGACTTCCAGCAAGCCGGTGCCCGCAAGGCGGCTGGTGGTGCGCGCCGCGCCCGAACCGGGAGCCCCCCAGGTGCCGCCGCGCTGGCGGATGCCATCGATATAAAGCGCGCCGACCGTATCGGTGCCGGAAAAGTTCAAGTCCAGCAGGCCATTGGTGGAGAGATTCACGGCGGCGTTATCGGCCAAGCCGAGGGCGGTGAGGCGCAAGATGCCCTGCTTCACCGTGGTGCTTCCGGAATAGCTGCTGGCGGCGGCGAGAGTGATGGTGCCGGAGCCGGTCTTGACGAGGGCGATGCTGCCCGCGCCATCCGCGATGGTGCCATCAAAGGTGCTGGTGGCGTTGGCGCTGCCGATGGTGAGGGTGCTGAGCGTGCCGGGAGCGGAGTTGGTGATGAGACGTTTGACGGCGGGCGCGACAGTAGCACCGGTGCTGGCCGAACCGATGAGGCCGTTCACCGTCTGATTGAACCCGGCAAGGTCAAGCGTGCCGATGTCTGAGTTGGCACTGGCACTGGTGGAGCCGAGGGTGAGGCTGGCGTTCGGGTTCAGCACGTCGGAGGCACCGAGGCGCAGTATGGTATCACCGGCGCAGCTGAAGAATATGACGGTGCTGCCAATCTGGTTGACATTCGCATTTAATTCGACGGTGCCACCGCCGGTGACCTGCATCTGGCCTCCATTATTATCGATGCTGTTCTCCACGATGACGGTGCTGTTGATGAACGCGTAAAGCTGGAAGGTGCCTGCGTTGTCTTCTGAACGGAGGACGTGGCCGGTGAGGTGGAGCGTGCCGCCTTCCGCGCCCAGGCGGATGCCCCCGGGCGTGTCCAGCGTGAGGTCGCCCGTGAGGGTGTTGCTGCCGGAGGCGTTGGCGATCGCGCGGGCGAAACTGCCGGTCTCGGTGGTGCCGGTGATGGTGACGGGCTCGGCACTGGTGAGGCCACCGCTGAGGCGGAGCTGGCCACCGGTAACAGTGGTGCCGGTGGCGGTAATGATGGTGCGGCCAAGGGGGCTGCCGAGCGCGTGGTCATGCGAGATGTTCACGATGCCGCTGTTGATGGCCAGATCGCCATCAAAGGTGTTGTTGCCGGAAAGATTCAGCGTGCCGGAGCCGGTCTTGCTGATGCCAAAGGTGCCGGGACCATCGGTGATGGGGCTGGTGACGGCAACGGTGGCGATGCCGGTATTGTTGGTGATGGCCCACGCTTGATCCGCCGTGAGCGTCATGCTGGCAGCGCTGATGGTGTGAGTGCGGGCGGTCGTATTCGGCAAGGTGACGGTGAGGCCAGCGGCACCGAGGGAGAGCTGACTGCTGCCGGTGAGGGTGAAGTCGGCGTCGCGATTGAAGGTGAGTCCGGCGAAGGCGGCATCGGTATCAAGATTGGCCGTGTTGCCCCCAGTGGCGAAGGTGGCGTATTCAAGGCCGGACGTGAGATTCGGCAGAACGTCATCCGCCCAGTTCGCGGCGAGACTGATGCGGGCATCCGCCAGGCCACCGGCATCCCAGATGAGAGCGGCGATGGTGTGGAAGGATTGCAAGTCGCTCCAGTGTGCATCATCGGCATTCACGGCGTGGAAGCGGTAGTAGTATTGCGTGTCACGCGTGAGGTTCAGCAGTTCGTAAGCCAGGGCAGCACCCGTCGTTTTGGTGCCCAAGTCCACGACGTTGGCCCAGTTGGCCGCATTGGTTCCGCCATCGCTGGGGCCCCAGTAGAGGCGGACGGTGGTGGCGGTGACGCCGGAGGAGATCATGGTGGCTTGAGCGGTCGCCCGCGTGGTGCCGAGGGCGGTCGAAGGGGAGGATTGGACACGCGGAGATTCGACGCTCCAGCCATCGACGCCGGGCTTCCACACGGCACCGCCCCGTTCATAGGCCCCGCTGTCGGGTGTCGCGCCCACGAAGCCGTCATTGACCCCGGCCAGGGTGACACCCTGACCAGTGACTTCGTGGTAGGTGTAGAGCTGGTTCTTCTGGGCCATGCCCAGTTTGAAACTGGCGGGCACGCCGGTGACGCCATTCGAGGTGGCCCAGTCCACCACACCGGTGGTGGTCGCGGGATCGACGAGGGCCGAACCGGCTTTGGGACGGAAATCGCGCTGGCCGACATTCTCCAAGAGCGTGTCGGGATCGGTGGCTGCGGGGATGAAGAGATTGTTGTGCGCGACGTAGTCCATCCCGTGATTGGCGGAGTTCCAAAGTCCAGCATCAGCGCCGGGCACATTGTCCGGGTAAGGCGTCCAGGTACCGGCGTCATAGTTCTTACCGCCGATCAAGGTGTTGTGATAAACCAGATAGCCGAACATCGGCGAATTCAACTGGATGCTGTAGCTGCTGCTGGGGAACCCCCAGATGACATTGTGATCGATCTGGAAGTTACGGGCGAAGTTGTCCATGTAGATGCCTGAACAGTGTTGGGCGACGGAGGCCGGTTCATGGACCCAGTTGTAGGCGATGCGGCTGCGAATCCCGTTGGTGTTCATGCCCTCCGTCCCGAAGGCGTAAGTCATGCCGAGGTCGAACGCCATGCGTCCGGCGCGGGAGAGATCGTTGTAGGCCACCAGCAGGCCCGAGCCCGTGGGGCGCAGGATGTCCCGGCCACTGTCATGGATGGTGTTGAAGGTGGCGCGATGATCGCTGCCGCTCAGCACCAGTCCGGCGGCGTAGCTGCCGGAATAATCGGTGTTATAGATGTGGTTCCGCGTGATGAGATGGCCGTAGCCGGAAACGAGAATGCCCGAGCCGGCGGTGTCATATATGGTGCAGCCTTTCACGGTGTTGCCAGTGCCAGTCACCACGATGCCGCCACCCGACGGACGTCCGCCATTGCTGGAACTGCCGTTGGCAAAGGTCAGGTAATGGCTAAGATAACGCGCCCCGCAATTTTCCAAGGTCAGTCCCGAACCGTTCATCTGGACCGCGCCCGCCCGGAACTGAAGCCCGCGTACCGTGACGTGGTCCACGCCGTTCAGAATGACACACCAGTTGCGGACCTTGCGCTCGACGAGGTGGCCGGTGGGATCGGCACCCCCTTCCAGACGGAGATGAAGCGTATCGGGTGCGGACGCGCTTCGTTGCAGATGCCATTCCCGGTCGGCATCGAGCAGGTTCAGCGTGCCGAAGAGATAACCGATACCGCTGTCCGAAGTTTTGTTCGCGAAGTTGGGCCACCACCAAGTGGAGATCTGGGCCGCATCGAGCTGCACGGCATTGCCGGAACTGGAGAGCACCCGGGAGACCTGCCAGGACCAGCCCTGGCCCAGACGGCCGATGAAGCGCGCACCGGCCCAGAAGTCGTCCGGCTGGCCGTTGAAGGCGGAGGACGTGAACCCGTAGGCATTGTTCATGGTGATGTTCGCGCCTTGGGGATCGAGCAGGTCCGGCGTGGTCTTGTTCGGGAACCGTGCTTCGTGCTGCATCTCGCCATCCACGAAAACCTGGTCGTAGGCACTGGTATAGGCGGTGTCCACACGCGCCGGGTAATAGTTGACGCTCGCCACGTCGCCATCGTCGAATCCATCCAACAGGACCGGATCGGTGCCCTGCCAGACTTCGTAGGAATCGACGGCGAGCTGGAATTGCTGGGTCAGGTCGGTGGT
>CAYQCZ010000128.1:0-9636 GCA_964415955.1 uncultured Verrucomicrobiota bacterium
GCAAGCGTGCCGTTGCCTGTTGTTGAATCCGTATGAAAGGCGCGGCCATTCATCGAGTCCGGCTTGGAAGGCTCATGTCGGCTGCGGCCGGAAGGAACAAATCCGCCGTTCTGATAAATGGGCACACCCACGCCGGTGGTGAAAGCCGACAACGCCGTGGATGGCTGGGCAGCTGCGGGCTGATCCGATGCCGCCTCAGCCGACGCCGGACGACCGGAAGTCGGGCTTTCCGGTTCGGGAGCCGGCGCAATGAAATCCCCGCGCACCAACGGTCGCCGTCCCGTGGGGACAGACGAGGCCGCCTGCTCCGCGCGTCGCGTGTTCTCAACGTCCGCAGCGCTGGGCACCAGTGGCAACTGGCCGGGCTGGGGGCGGTGCACCACGAGCTGGCCACCGTCGCGCTGCAGTTGTTCCGGGCGGACTCCTTGGCCCATGGACCGCACCTCGACACGCTTCGGGTTTGCGCCTGCGGCTGCCGCAAACTGGCTGCTTGGGAGCCCCTCATTGATCACAACATCACCGTGCCTGCGAAAACCGTTCAGCGATGCCGACCTGCCGTGAACCACATCGAACGACGCGCCCGTCAACCGGTGCCTCCGCCAGTCATCGTCGCAAAGCCTGTGAACAGGGACGTAAGAATAGAACGAGGCATGGATGCCAAAGTCCGGCCCGTGCAGGCCGGCAAATCCAGGTCGGGCAAGGTGACGCCCCAGCGGCGGCAACGGCGCCCATCCGCAATAATCACTGGAGCGTCTCCAGCTCACCCAGGCAGGCGACCACACGGAATCCGGCAGCCAGCACCAGCCTTGCGAACTGTCGAGAAACCAGCGCCCGTAATGAAAGGTCGCCCAGCCCCACGAGTAGTCCGACAACCAATACCATCCACAATCCGAATAAATCCAGCGACCGCCATCCACGTAGGGACGCCAGCCGCTCACACTCACCGCCACGGTCGGACGCCAGCACCAGCCGTAATCACGCATCTGAATCCACGTGCCAAACGGCTCCAGCGAAGGCCAGAACGAGCGCACCACGGTCATCTGCTGCCGGGGCACCTCGATATACACCGGTGTCGCTTCAACCACGGTCTGTTGAACAACGACCGTTGCTGGCGCAGTGCCGGCCGGTGGTTGTTCCTCAAGGGCGGCCGGGGGTGGAGCGTCGGTCGCGACCTGATTGCTGTCTGACAATGCGGGGGGAACTCCGACCGGAGGCTGAACTGGCGGTGCCTGGATGGTGCCTGACTGATTTGTGGATGCCTGGACCGGGGCCCATTCACGCATGCCCGGCGGCTTGAACAGCAGCGCCATCACCCGTTGGGAAACGCCCAGATCGTTCAAGAGAACAATGTCTTCCGCGGTGGGGTGATAACTCTCAGGCGAGCGTTGCAGGTAGGCCGCCATCACTTCCTCACTCACACCGCTGCGCGCCAGTTTGAGGATGGCATCCATGCCGCTGGCCGCGGCCGGGGCGGCATTCGGGGACTGGCCGGGCGGAGGCATGACCACCAGTGGCGGGGACGAGGGTTCACTCGAATCCACGGAACCGGATGAGCACCCGGCCGCCACCACCACCAACACACAGCCCGCTGACCGAAACATCCTGATGCACTGGCTGAATGCGGTGGGGATTCTTTTCATGGCCACAAGGGCTTGGCCGCCCTCTTTCCCGCTCATGAACCATGCGCCGGTTGAGGTTGGCGTGAACGGGAGGTTCGACTTGATACGCAGGCGGAGTATTCATTGATGGCTGACCATGCCCCGCCATCGGCCACACCCGGAACTCGTGCGTGAATCCCTTGAAGCCCGGGCTCTGCACCAGGACGCATGCCGGACACATGGCTCCCTGCAAGACGCATGAAAGTCCGCTGCCAGAACCCCTGCGCAGGTGCAACAGCCATGACTTGATTTAGTTTGGTCGGAACCGGCAAATCGGCTATTCCAGAACAAGCGCACCATGAGCTCAACCAAAGCCTCGCTGACATCTGCAGAAATGGAATCACCTCCGCCCAACGGACGCCACATCCTCGTGGTGGATGACGACCCCATGAATGCCGACCTGCTCCGGCAGCGCCTCGAAGTGGAAGGGTTCGCAGTCACCACGGCGGGCGACGGACGCGAAGCACTGGACAGGGTGCGGGCGGGCGGCATCGAACTGGTGCTTCTGGACATCATCATGCCGGTCCTTGGCGGCTACGAGGTGCTGGTGGAGATGAAATCGGACGAAACGCTCCGCCAGATTCCGGTGATCATGATCTCCGGTCTGGACGACCTCAACAGCGTGGCGCGTTGCATCGAGATGGGCGCGGATGACTATCTGCCCAAGCCCTACAAGCCCGCGCTGCTGAGGGCGCGCATCAAGTCCTGCCTGGAGAAGAAGGATCTCCGCGACCAGGAGCAGGCCACATACCACGCGCTGGTGGAAAGCCAGCGCCACCTGGCCGCCGAATTGAACGAGGCCGCCCAATACGTCCGCTCCCTGTTGCCGGAGCCCATGACAGGCGACATCACATCGGAATGGCTTTTCGTGCCGTCCACGTCGCTCGGGGGGGATTCCTTCGGCTATCACTGGCTGGACAAGGACAATCTCGCCATCTACCTGCTGGACGTGTGCGGCCACGGAGTCGGGGCGGCGCTGCTCTCCATTTCCGCGATGAACGTCCTGCGTTCACATGCCCTGCCGAATGTTGATTTCCGCGACCCGGGCGCCGTGCTCAGCGGTCTGAATGAAACCTTCCAGATGGAGCGCCAGAACAACATGTATTTCACCATCTGGTATGGCGTTTACAACCGCCCTTCCCACAAGATCGTGTTCGCCCGTGGAGGCCATCCACCCGCCGTCCTGATCACGGGCGATTCCAGGGAAACTGCCACCGCCATCGAGCTGAAATCCCCCGGCATGGTCATCGGCTCGATGTCAGGACTCAAATACAAGAACAACGAGCAGACGCTTGGATGCTTTGCACGCCTCTACATTTTCAGCGATGGCGTGTATGAACTGGACAAGCCGGACGGCACCATGTGGCAGCTCGGCGAGTTTGTGGAATCCATCCTGGAAACCACACGCAGGGACGCACATCGGGTGAACTCCGTGCTGGAACGAGCCACCGCCGTCCAGGGAAGTGACAGCTTCGAGGACGATTACTCCCTGGTGTGTGTGGATTTCCCCATCGCGAAGATCGTTTCGTAGGGTCCCTCTGAAACGCCCGGTCTTGAGGCAAAAGGGCTTGCGCGCCGGCGGGTCGTCACTTAGTTTGCGCCGCGTTTCGTTTAATTCGGGACAGCCTCCGGCAGTGCGTTCCCAGGGTGCCGGGCTGGTAGCTCAATGGTAGAGCAGCGGCCTTTTAAGCCGTTGGTTGCGAGTTCGAGTCTCGCCCAGCCCACCAACCAAAACACCAACAAAGCCCAATAGAATTAGGGTTTTTTCACGTATTCGCGCCTTGCGTGTAATCAGGTTTAATCAGTGGCAATCGGGTATTGGATGGCAACCGTTGGCAACCGACATTCCCCCTCAATAAACCAGCACCAGCACCACGGATTGCTGAACGTCCCTAACTACGTCCTCAAACTTGCGATCCTTGGTTGAAGGTTCCCGGAGTTGTGATGCTGCTGCGGGGATGGATTCCAAGAAGCTCAGAAGATAGCTGCTTTTCACGGCGTAGTTCACGTTCTCAGCGAGTGCGCCCGTTGTCGCCAATGCTATGCTTTGGCTCAACTTGGCGACAACGACTCCGACAACATTCCCGCGATCATCGAACAATGCCCCGCCCGAATTGCCCGGTTGAATGGGAGTGCTGATTTGAAAGTGCCGGGCGTCATCCTGTGCCCCGGATAGACCTGCAATCTCGCCCTTGCTCAGTTTTGGGGAAAACCCCTGCAAGCCTATGTTTGGAAAACCGATGGTGGCGACTGTTGCCCCAAGTTTTACAGACCGGCTGGCTACCACCGGCAATGGCGTAAATGAGCCATCCACCTTGAGCACTGCAAGGTCGGTTGCTTTTTCCACTCGGATCACTTTGGCATCAAGCACCCCAGATGCGGTCAACACCTTGACCTTTGCACCTTCACCCACAACGTGTTCGTTGGTCACCAAATAGCCATCAGTTGTGATAAAGAAGCCACTGCCGCTGGCTTGGGGTTTGGATTCGGCGATCAACTGCGGCGTAGGATTTTTTTCTGGTGACAGTTCTTTCTGCGGTTTCCATTCGCGAGCCAGACGTTGCCCTTCGGCGCGTTGGGTTGGGGCGAGTCGGCGTTCGATGATGGAGATGTTTTTCTTGGCACTCTCAATGCCCTGTGCACCTGAAATCAGCCACCACTTGTAAGCCTCTACCTCATCTTTGATGACACCGTTTCCATGTGCATACATCACCCCAAGGTTGTATTGGGCAATAGCCTCGCCCTGTTCAGCAGCCTTGCGATACCACTTCACCGCTTCCGCTTCATCCTTGGTAACGCCTTGGCCATGTGCATACATCACCCCAAGGTTGTATTGGGCACTGGACTCGCCTTTTTCTGCTTTGGCCTTCGTCTCCTGAAATGAATCAGCTGCCCATGCTTGGAATGCCGTTAGGGCAAACGCGAGCAAGGTAAATGGAAACCTCTCTAACATGACTTCCTACTACCCGTAGCAACCTCATCTCTCAAGGTAAAATGCTCCCTACAATCCAGCACAGTGAAGGGGGCGTGGCATCACCACAATGCTGTGGGCCTGAATGCCTCCATGGCGTTCTCCCAATCGTCTTGCAGGGCTGCGTTGAAGTCCAATCCAGTCGCCTGCTCAATCTGATCGATGCTCACCAGAAAACGCAGATGCGGTTCACTGCCGGTGACTGTCTGCGGAACCATGAACGCCATGACGCGCGGCCACTGCCGATGGATGTCATTCCTGCGGATACAGCAGCACGCGGTCGTGAACGATGATCGCCAGATCGTTGCGGCCATCGCCGGTCAGGTCGGTGATCAACGCCTCGCGCGGCTCGGGCGTGTTGTCACGTCGCCCGCGAAACGTGCGTTCCTCAAAGACCTGCCAGCGGTTGGATGGCACGAGGCGGTGCGGCGGCTCGAAGGTGACGATGTCGAGGTGGCTCTTGGCGGTTTCCAGAAACACCAGATCCTTGCGCCCGTCACGGTTCAGATCGCCGGAGACAACATCCATGAGGAACCCGCCCTTCACGGGGGTTTCATAGCCATCGCGCTCGGTGAATTCCCACACATCGCCGTCGAACCGCATCCACGCGACGGCGTTTAATCCATGAAAGGCTATCGCATTGGGGGATTTGCCTTTCAACGATACAGCGGCCAGTGATTGAAATGCCGTCACTGGCAATGGAACGTTCCGCACGGTCTGCCAGACGCCGCTCTTGTCACGCTCAAGGACGGTCAGTGCCTTTTGCTCGGCATCCAGCAGAAACAACAATGGCTTGTCGGAAACACCCGCCTTGAGCCATGTGGCGCCCGTCAGACGGGAATTGCTCGCAGACCCATTGATCTGCTCCTTCACCCGGAACACCCACGACCCCTTGTCAGCGCCGGCCCCGGTTTCCTTCTGCAGGACCACCGCCCGGAGGAAGCTTTTCTGCGCCAGCAACAGCTCGTTCTTGCCGTCACCATCCACATCCAGCACGGGGTGCGATGTCGATCTCCTCAAAGTCCGCTCCCGCCACCTGCCGCAGCACCTTGACCTTTTCATAGGGAATCAGGGCCACCAGATCAACGCTGCCATCCTGGTCGATGTCGTGGAAGATCAGCGTGGATGGGTTGGACTTGAAGGATTCGGAAAGCTTCTGCGACCTGCCCTGCCCCGCCGCGTTGCGTGTGTGGAGGAATCGCTTTCCATCCTGATCCAGGATCACGGCAAGGGCGGGCTTGCCGCGGCGTTCCATCTGTCCCACCGCCATGGCGAGGGGACGCCCTTCCAATGGCAGTATCGTGGGGAACGGAACGCGTCCGCCCGAATCCATTGTCGTCACCCCCACCTGGCGCTCGTCACTGCTGAGGAGAAAGATGTCCGCACGACCGTCGCCATCCCAGTCCTCGATCGCCACATCGCTCACACCCGTGAGCGTCGGAAAGGATCGTGGCATGGACAACTCGCCGTCCGCGCGCTGCACATAGACGGACAACTGGCCGCTGGCAGGTTCGGCAACGACCAAATCCTCACGACCATCCTTGTTGACATCACCCCATGCGACGCCGCGCCTTGCCTTTTCCGTTTTTGCCAGTGGCAGCACCGAGAACTGCCCCTGTTTGAGTGATCCCACCAGCGTCTCGGCTGGTTTCAGGGTGAATTGTGACAGCTGCGCCCTGCCGGAATGCTGCGCGATGGTCAGCACTTCGGCCCGTCCGTCATTATCCAGATCGTCGGACCAGTAACTGCGGATGGGCGGCAGTGAAAAATGCAGTTCCGGCCCCAGCTGGCCCTGCGCGCCCTGAAGCCGCACGCGGAACGGGTTGGTGTTCTCCCAGTTCACCAGCAGCAGGTCCTTGAGCCCGTCGCCGTTGATGTCCAGCACCTGGACGGCCTTCACCTCGCCGGTGAATGGAATCTTCTCCGGCTCGGCCAGGGTATGATCCGCATTTTGATGAAAGACGTAGAGGAACGACTCCGCCAGCAGGATGAGGTCGGTGCGTTTGTCGCCGTTCACATCGCCATGCACGAGCCCGTTGGGCGTGATCTGCGCGTCCTGAATCGGCCAGCGCTTGGGCGTCCAGCCCTTGCCCTTGTCGTTGTAAAGCACCACCAACTCCTTGGGCTCGCCGTAATACACCATGTCGGGAAAACCATCCCCGTTCAGGTCCGCGACCTCAAAGGCGGCAATGCGCTTCTCGGAGGCGATGGAGTCGATCTTGAACCGGGCATCCGGGGGCAGTTCGTTGATCTCGCGTCCAGTGCTCTTGACAGCGGCCTTCACGGCATCCTTCTTGCCGGTGCGATTGTAAAGAATGGTGATCTTCGAGCGGAAATTGTTCACGACGGCGATGTCGTTCAGCCCGTCGCCGTCGAAGTCCCCGGAGCGCAGGTTGCTGATCTGCTGGTCGATCGGGAAAATCTCCGGCCCGCTGAACCCAAACTGCTTGTCTTCCGCAGCACCGGCCTTCGCCCCCGGAACAACCGGACCAACACAGGAGACAAGAACACCCCACACAGCGAACAGGAAACGCACATTGCTCATCATGGCCATGGAGGCTGTGCCATGACCCCGCTGATTGCAAGTGTGCAACCGTCTGCGAGTCAGACCGGAAGTGCCTTTCAGCATTCGGGCGGCGCGGATCCGCAATCCACACCCATTCGCGCCCTGCGGTGGGGCGAGACTCTGTCGAGCCCTGACTTTTTCATGAAAGCTTTACGACCGCAGAGGCGACGCCTGCTGAGCGCCATTGGTGGTTTTCTCCACGGGATGCTATCGCAACCTCCATAAATTGATCAGGGCTCAACGGAGTTTCGCCCCACCATGGAACATTGACGGTGCTTGCAGTCAAACCCATTTCCAAGGCACCCACTTGTGCCAAATCCATCGCAGCTTTTGCCTCGCCTGCCCGGACAAACGCATGTTTCCATTTGCGCATGAAACCCCCAGCACACTGTGCAGCCGCCCTGCTGCTTGCGTTCACCGTAGTTTCCGCAACTGCCACCGACCCGTTCGACCAGTCCGGCGTGCCGCTGGAGGTCGAGGCGCGCGATGCAAAGCTTGCGAAAATCGTTCTGCTCGCCGGTTCGCCCAGCAACAAATCCGGCCAGCACGAGTATTTCGCCGGGTGCGCGCTGATGATGGACTGGCTGAAGGCCAACCCCGGCGTGCATCCGGTGATGGCGCGCGATGGCTGGCCGAAGAACGAGGCCGTCTTCAAAGGCGCGAAGGCTGTGGTCTATTTCGGTGATGGCGGCGGCAAACAACCCTTCATCGATCCCGCCAAATGGAAGGTGATCGAATCACTGGTCGATGGCGGCGCAGGACTGGTGTTGCTGCATCAGGCCGTGGATTTCCCGCTTGGCCCCGATCAGGAAATCAAGAAACGCGCCGGGGCTGTCTGGCTCAAGGACATCGGCTGCCGCGGACATTGGGACATGGATTTTCCCGAGATTCCGAAGCACGCCGTCACACGCGGTGTGAAGCCATTCTCCCTCAAGGGCGATGGCTGGCTTTACAACCTCCACTTCACCCCCACGGGCGTGACGCCACTGCTTGCCGGTGCCGTGCCGGACAAGACCCGCACCACGCCCCATGCCAAGTCCCACAACGGTCGCAGCGAGATCATGGCCTGGGCCTTTGAACGGCCTGACGGCGGACGGTCCTTCTCCTTCACCGGGTGTGATCTGCACAAGAACTGGGAGGTGGAAAGCCAGCGCAAACTGGTCATCAACGGCATCCTTTGGGCGGCCGGATTGCCCGTGCCGGAGAACGGCGCGAAGGTGCCCTTCAAGCCGGAGGATTTGCAAAAGAACCTCGATGACAAACGCGCTGCTGGTGCGAAGTGATCGTCATTGAGAACGGGCGCAATCGTTGACCGCGATGACGTGCGACTCCAAGGGTTTCCCACCCATCAAATGCTGCTGGATGATCTGCTCCAGCACGTCCGGTGTGCAGGAGTGATACCAGATGCCTTCGGGATACACGACGGCGACCGGTCCCTGCACACACACGCGAAGGCAGTTGGCCTTGGTGCGGAACACCAGCGGATGCGGCCCGGCCAGTTTGAGTTCCTTGAGCCGCTGCTTGAGAAACTCCCACGACGCCAGTCCTTGCTCCTTGGAACAACACTTCGCCTCGGTCTGGTCGGCACAAAGGAAGATGTGCCGGCGATATTCAGAAAGCCCAAGGGATTTCGCAGCAGCAGTCAGTTCTGCATTCATGCGCAAAGAAAGTTGGCCACCCGCATCACCAGGCCACCGATTTCCCCGCCACAGGAATCGGATAAAGCCCGTTCTTGTCCGGCACCACGGGTGGCGCGGCATCCATCGATTCAATGTCCGGCGCGAGTGACAGGTTGGAGTTGAACGCGGCATCCCACTCCACCACTTTTCCCGAATAGGCGGCCATGCGTCCCATGATGGCGGTCAATGTGCTCTTGGCACCGTATTCGATCTCGCTGTAGGGGCGGTCATGGCGGATGGCGGCAAAGAAATCATCATGCTCGACCTGATAGGGGTTGCCGTCCTGAATGACCGGCTGGTTTGGGTCGCGCTTCGTGCTGGTGGTGCTGTTGCGCGTATCCAGGAAATCCATCCGGCCCTTCGCGCCAATCGCATGATTGGTTACCGCCGCCCAGCATCCGGTGCGGCGGTCGCATTCGCCGAACATTCGCGCACCACTGGCATATTCCCACTCGATGGCAAAGTGATCGAACAGGTTGCCGTAATCCGGACTGCGGTCGGTCAGGCCGCCCATCCCATGGCAGCGCACCGGATAGCTGCCGTGCGCCCAGTTGGAGATGTCGATGCCATGCACGAGGTTGTCCACGATGAAATCCCCCGAGAGCCACGAGAAATAATACCAGTTGCGAAGCTGGTATTCGAGTTCACCCATTTTGGGATCACGCACCAGACCGGTGCGCAACGGCGTGTTCGCAAAGCATCGCGTGTAGATCAAATCACCAATTTCCCCGGCATGAATGCGCTTGATCATGTCCTGAAACG
>CAYQCZ010000129.1:0-9623 GCA_964415955.1 uncultured Verrucomicrobiota bacterium
ACTTCAGATGGTCGGCGGATTCCGCGCGCTCGAGCGCGGTCTTCAACGCCGCCGTGCGATCAGCCACCTCCTGTTCCAGCCGCTGGTTGAGGGCTTCCAGCTCCCGCTCGGCCCGTTTCCGGGCCGAGATGTCACGGGCGATCTTGGATGCACCCACGACGTTCCCACCCGCGTCCAGCAAGGGTGAAAGCGTGAGTGAGACATCGACGAGCGAGCCGTCCTTGCGGCGGCGGACCGTCTCGATCCTGACGCTGCCGCCGGGGCGGACCTGTGCCAGGATGTTCCGCTCATCATCCAGACTGGCGGTGGGAAGGAGCGGTGCCACGGTCCTGCCGATCATTTCACTGGCGCTGTAGCCATACATGCGCTCGGCACCGGCATTCCAGCTGGTGATCACCGCATCAAGGGTTTCGCCGATGATGGCGTCATCCGAGTAGCGCACAATGTCCGCCAGCCTCCTGCTTTCCTCCTGACGCGTCATCAACTCGGCATAGGCGGCATCCAGCATCCCGAACACCTTGTGAAGCACCGCCCAGAGAAGAATGGAACTGACCGTCACAAAGCCCCAGCCCTTATACATCTCCAGCCGCGTCAGCGTATCAACATCCCTCGCCAGCAGGGCCAGCCCTGCATCGGAAAAGTAGATCCACAGCCCTGAGAAGAGGGCGTAGCTCCTGGCGATCCACACCGCACCGGCTTGCATCCCTTGTGCATTCTTCTCCCGGCCCGGTTTTGCACAAACTCCCCTCATGTTGTGAAGCGGCATGGAAACAACAATGTAGTAGGAGCCCAAGATGCCATGCCTTCCCCGCTCACACAATGGGCAACGCCACGCATGGGCAACGTCACGCCGTCCCGTTCGGGCGGTTCATGGGCGACATTCACGTGCGGAGATGTTGAAGCCTGTCTGAAAAATGGCAGGGGGCGCGGAGATCCATTTCACCCCCGACGCCAAAGCCACGCTCCCCAGCGGCAAACACATCGAGTTCACCCGCGCCCACGACCTGACTCAGCCTGCTCCCCGGTTCAGGCAGTCTCCCAACCTTTGGACCTCGCAAGAGCCTTGTCCCAGCCTGATTGCAGCGTCTTGCGTGTGGCGGGTTTCATGGATGGCTTGAAACGCTTGTCCGCCTGCCACAAGGCGGCGATCTCCTTCTGATTTTTCCAGTAACCGACCGCCAGACCGGCCAGATAGGCCGCGCCAAGGGCCGTGGTTTCAGCCACCTTGGGCCGCACCACCGGCACGCCGAGCAGGTCGGCTTGAAATTGCATGAGAAGGTTGTTGGCACATGCGCCGCCATCGACGCGCAGTTCCTTGAGTTTCAATCCCGCATCCGCCTCCATGGCATGAAGGACATCGGCCACCTGATGCGCGATGCCTTCCAGTGCCGCCCGTGCCAGATGCGCCGCCGTGGTGCCGCGCGTGATGCCGGCCACCAAGCCCCGCGCGTATTGATCCCAGTGAGGCGCGCCCAGACCGGCAAACGCCGGCACCAGATACACGCCGCCGGTGTCCTTGACCTGTGCGGCCAGGGCCTCCACATCGGCTGCGGACTTGATGATGCCCAGTCCGTCGCGCAACCATTGGACCACCGCGCCCGCAATGAAGATGCTGCCTTCGAGGGCGTATTCCGTGCGGTCGCCGATGCGCCAGGCCACGGTGGTGAGCAGGTTGTTGCGGGAGGTGATGGGCTTTGTGCCGGTGTTCATCACCATGAAGCAGCCCGTGCCATAGGTGTTCTTGACCAGTCCGGGCGCCATGCAGGCCTGACCGAACAAAGCCGCCTGTTGATCGCCCGCCATGCCCGCGATGGGAATGGGCGCGCCCAGCACTTCGGCTTCGCCATACACTTCGCTGGAGGAACGCACTTCGGGCAGGAGCTGGCGTGGAATGCCCAGCAGTTTCAGCAGTTCATCGTCCCAGTCGAGGGTCTTGATGTTGAACAGCATCGTGCGCGCGGCATTGCTCACGTCGGTGACGTGATGCCTGCCCCTGGTCAGCTTCCAGACCAGCCAGGAATCAATCGTGCCAAAAGCCAGTTCACCCGCCTTGGCGCGTTTCATCGCGCCTTTTACATTCTGGAGAATCCACGCGAGCTTGGTGCCTGAGAAATACGCGTCCAGCACCAGGCCGGTCTTGCGCCGGATCAACGCAGCCTTGCCGGCCGCCTTCAATTTGTCGCAGGCACCAGACGTGCGGCGGTCCTGCCAGACGATCGCGTTGCAGATGGGCTCGCCGGTGGCGCGATCCCACACAACGGTGGTTTCACGCTGGTTGGTGATGCCGATGGCAGCGATGTCAGCGGGCTGAAGTCCCGCCTTGGTGAGGGCCTCCGTGGCCACACCGGCCTGTGTGGACCAGATTTCACCGGCGTCGTGCTCGACCCATCCGGGCTTGGGGAAAATCTGGCGGAATTCTTTTTGAGCAACCGCTTTGATGTTGCCGCGCCGGTCAAAGACGATGGCGCGCGAACTCGTGGTGCCCTGGTCGAGGGCGAGGATGTATTTCATTTGGAAATGACAATTGGATTACACCGGCCAGCACGCGCTGTAAACCACGGCACCCAGCACGCCACCGATGATCGGCCCAAGCACCGGGATGATGGCGTAGCCCCAGTCGGAACCGCCTTTGCCGGGAATGGGCAGCAGTGCATGGGCAATGCGCGGTCCCAGATCGCGGGCCGGGTTGATCGCGTAACCGGTCGGCCCGCCCAACGACAGGCCGATGGACCACACAATCAATCCCACCAGGAACGGCGCGAAGCCGAAGTCAAAGCCGGAGCCGGGCACAAGGTTCTTCGGAGAAAGCACCGTGAGCACACCAAGCACGAGGATGAACGTGCCGATGATTTCTGTGATGAGATTGGAAAGCGGTTTGCGGATGGCCGGGCCGGTGCAGAAGACGGCCAGCTTGGCTGCCTTGTCCTCGGTCACGCTCCAATGAGGCAGGTAGGCCAGCCACACCACCACGGCACCGGCAAAGGCACCGGCCATTTGTGCCGCGATGTAAACGGGCACCAGATCCCATCCGAAACTGCCGTTGGGGATGGAGGCCATGGCGATGGTGACGGCGGGGTTGATGTGCGCACCGCTGATGGCGTTGACGGCATACACGGCCAGCGTGACCGCCATGGCCCAGCCGGTGGTGATCACCATCCAGCCGGCGTTGTTGCCCTTGGTTTGTTTCAGCACGACATTGGCGACCACACCGTCGCCAAGGATGACGAGGATCGCGGTTCCGAAAAACTCGGCAAGTGCAGGTGACATGGCAGGGAGATGAGATTGGGTTCGGGGCCGAAATTAGACAGGCCGTCATGCCGTGTCCAACGCAAAGGATGGCACGCAACACACCACGCAGTTCAGCCGCAAGGATCATGACTGAACATCCGCGCGAGTTTGGAGTCGAAGGATTGTGCGTTGCTTGTGCGGCGCTTTTGGCCTAATCCATTCCAACCGATGAACACACGACGTCTTACGTTCACTTTCACAGCCGTGACCGCCGCCTGGGTGGCCTGTGCGACTGCAATGGCTGCGGACTCCAAACCGCTGGACATCTGGATCAGCTCCTTCCAGGACAAGGTATATTACGAGTCCATGGTGAAGCGCTACCAGTCGCTCAAGGACAAGAACTTTCAGGCAAACATCCATGCCTACGGCTTCCGTGAGATGCCCGACAAGCTGGCCGCCGCCATCAAGACCGGGGTGAACCCTCCGGACATCGTGCAGCTCGATGAGGTGCTCTTCGGCGTTTATCTCCAGGGCAAACCGCCATTTGTGGAACTGGGCGAACGCATCAAGAAATCCGGGCTGGACCGCGACATTGCGCCGCAACGGATGGGGTTGTTCAGTTACGCTGGCAAGACCTTTGGCGTGCCGCAGTCGCTCAGCGCCATGCTGCTTTATTACCGCACGGACACTTTCGACAAATACAACATCAAGCCCGAGGATCTGGCCACATGGGATGATTTCGTGCGTGTGGGCGAGGAACTGGCCGCCAAGCGCCAGGCGATGCTTGCCCTGGATCCGAGCTATTTCGAGATTCTGCTGCGCCAGCGTGGCAGCGACTGGTTTGGCAAGGATGGCAAACCGTTTCCCGACGAGGCGCTGGCAGTCGATACGCTGAAATTCCTCCATGAACTTCAGCAGAAAAACATCGCCGTGGTGCCGGATCGCGCGTCGATCTTTGACCCGGTCTTTTTCAGCGGCGACATCGCCAATGAAGAGGTGTTTTGTGTGATCGGGGCGGACTGGTATGGACTGGACATGATCCAGCAGTTCAGCAGCGATTTGAAAGGCAAATGGGGCGTCATGCCGCTGCCTGCGTGGCGTGACAAGAACGGCAAGGCCGGGCGTCGCACCTCCACCTTTGCCGGACAAGGACTGCTCATCTATCAGGGGTGCAAGAATGTTGATGCCGCGTGGAAATTCATCGAATGGGTCATGACGGACCCCGAGGCCAACATCGAGAGGTTCACCAAGGGAAACAGTTTTCCCGCCTACAAGCCGGTCTGGAAGGACGAGCGCCTGCTGGCCGACAGTGAGTTCTTCAACCAGCAATCCCTGGGACAATTGCTGGTTGATCTCGCGCCGGATGTTCCGGCGGTGGCGATGCATCCCCGCCGTCCCCAGGCGGTGTTCATGTTCCAGGAAGGTTTTTTCAGCCAGTTCATGTATGGTCAGGTGAGCGCGGAAGAACTGGTCAAACGCATGAAAGATCTTTTGAGCAAGCCCGCCGGTCCGCCGCCTGACAAACAGGGGAAGTGAGCAGACCGCCATTCAATCATAGTCCTGCTCAGATCAGTGTTGCCGGTCCAACACTGCCTTCACATTGCTGAGGGCCGCCACTGTGAAGATTTGCGGATAGAGTTTCTCGTAATACCACAGCTTGGCGAAATAGAAGCCGATGGGCGCGGGCTTCAGCCAAACATCGCTTTCAACGGATTTGATCAGCGCTGCCGCGCCGTTTGAAATCGACTGCTCCATTCCGGCAAACAGATCTCGACCGGAATGGGCAAGCAACTCTGACATGCCCTCGACTGCCAGAGCCGTCTCTTCCGTGCTGGCAGGGCTCTCCTTGGGCCCACCCCATTCTCCGGATGGATGTTGGTGGAGTTGGAAAAATCTAATTGCAGGATCGGGATCAATTATCTCCCCAGGCTGGGGCAAGTCAGCGCATTCACCATACGCTTTCAATGTTTTGGCTGTGGCATAAATGGGGTTGTTTTCGTCTGCATTGTGCTGGTTCCCAAACCACAGTGGAATCCAACTGCCATCGCCTCTGCGGGCAGCAGACAAAAACACCTGACTGCGCAGCAGAGACTTGTTCAACTGCCCGCGCCTTTGATCGTCTTGCTCATCCGCCCAAGCATACCATGCCCGGATCGCATGAGCCGTGAGATCTGAACCGCTTCGATCAAACGGCAGGTTGGTCCAGCCACGGCAGAAAGTTGGCATGCCACCGTCGCTGTTCTGCAAATCCAGCAGCCATTGCACGCCAAGAGCAGCCGCTTCGCGCACGTGGTCGTCCACATCGCCAAGATTCTTCAATGCCAGCAACGCGCCAGCGGTGTCATCGGCATCCGGCACACCGCCCGGCAAATCTGTCCATGCCCATCCGCCGGGTGCGGCTCCCGTGTAAGGATGCTTCACGCGGTATTGCTGGCCCAGTAGCCATTCGCGAATGGAAGCCCGTTCGTCGGACGGAAGTTGAAAGGATGGATCGTTTGCCAGTGCGTTGACCGAGAGCGTCGTGACCCAGGTGGCAAGGTTGGTGTCGATGGGCCAGCTTCCATCGGGCCTGACACTCGCGATGAGGAACTCCACGCCCCTTTGCGCCACCAGATGTTGAGCGAGTCCGCTGGCCGCCAGGCTCATGGTGACGAAACTGGTCAGCGGCGTGGCTTCAAGGAACCCGCCATTTGATGGCTGGATGCGTTCAAGCACATTCAGCGTGCGCTCAGCGGTGGCGTTGCGAGCGGCCCTCGCCAGGGGATTGCGCGAAGGGGCGTGACGGTGGCGTGCCTGGCCAATGGCGATCAACGCTGGCAATGCATAACTGACCACCGGCAGACGCAGGGCGGCAAACCAGCTTTGCGGAAATGCCGCCAGCTCGAACGGCAGCGGAATGACATGCTTCCACGCCTCCCGGCCATTGCCGAATCGTCCGCTCAACGCGCACATGGTCAGGATGGGCACCGAGAACGTGCGATCCTTGCCGTAGCGCTGAATGATTGCGCGGGCAAGAGTGTCGGCGTCCAACCCGCCAGCCTTCTCGCGCAGCCATTTCTCCGACTTTGCGACCGTGCCCGAGTGTCGTGCATCCGCACCGGGCACCACGCCAAACGACGCCCAGCAAAGCGTTGTTGTGCTGATGTTGCTGAAGCTCAGGTCGGTGTCACCCCAGCCGCCATCGGCGTTCTGGTGTTTGGAGAGCCATTCCAGACCGCCGTGAATCAGCGATTCGACCCTTCCGATGGAACCAGTTTCCCGTCCATGAATCTGAAGCGCGCAAACAGCCGTGGCTGTGGACAACGCGCTGCTTGAAAGTTCACCGGTCCAATGGCCCCGCGAATGACGCTCTGCAAGCAATGCGGTGCGCGCCTTGTCCAAGGCCGACTGAAGACGCCTGGGATCAATCTCAAGCGCCATGGATCAAAAGAAAAGGAGCCATCGCACGGACGATGTTCTACCGCCCACGGATGGCTGTGGCGAAGGGAAACTAAGGGCGCTTCAGCGCAAGGCTTCAGTGCGCGCCGGCGTGTTTGCGAATGAAGGCGGTGCGCCCGACATCCTGCTTCTGTCCTGCGGCCACCTGCGGCGGCTGCTGCAACGGCGCTTCACCGCTGCTGATGATCTTGTGGACGATGGTTACGTAGGTGATGGCGATGCCAAAGCCACTGAGCGAGATGAGTGTGGGGATGAGTTCCATAACGGGTGGGTGTTGCTGGTTGCAGGTTCGTCAGTGCATGCAACAAAACCCCTTTCCGATAAAACTGCATCGCCATGTTTGCCATGAATTGAACCTTTTTTGTTTTTGGAAACTCCAGACAGCATTGAGACCCATGTCCTGGACAAATCCGCCTGAGGAGCCAGCAAACATCATCCGCAACACATATAATGAGTATGCATTATATTTAACATCAATGCATTTATACTGATCCACATAAACATCTTGCGCGCTAACGTCATTTTGCCTTATGATGTCATTAACATACCATTATGGAGTAAACATGCTCATATGAAAACGCTTCTTACAATCCTCCCGGCGTTGGCCCTTGCCTGTTTGATGGGCTGCAGCGGTGAAAGTGAAGACTCAACGCCATCAGCCAGCGCAAGTGGCATTGGACAGGCCGGTGGCAGTCTGAATCTGGGAGCCCCTGCACCCCAGAGCAAGGGGAAGAGCACTCCCACACCCGCACCGGAGAAGCCAGCGGCGGTGGACCTGGCGACAGTGGATCGCCCCCTGGACGCACGCGGGAATCCGATGACCGATTTGCAAATGTTGAATCTGGCTCTGGAACGATACCGCATGACGAGTTCCGGTCTGAGTGCCGGAATCACAACGCCGGGGAACCGCGTTCCCCAAGGTCCTGTCGAGGAGGCCGCTGCCGCCGCCGAGGCGGCCACAGCAGCCGGCTCCTTGGCCCACATCAATGATCTGGTGGCGAAAGGCGTCATCAAGGCCATACCGGAGGCACCCGCAGGAAAGGAGTATCACTACGATGACAACCTCAAGGTCATCGTTCTTCGGGACAGGAACTAGTTTGAATCCATCAACTCAACCAAAACCAAAACCACCATGAACAACCAAACAAATACCGGAACATCGGGGGGAAGGCGGGGGGCATTCACACTGATTGAGCTCCTCGTCGTCATCGCCATCATCGCCATTCTGGCCGCCATGCTCCTTCCAGCACTGGCCAAGGCCAAAATGAAGGCAAAAAGCGCCGGATGCATGAGCAACATGAAGAATCTGGGGCTGGGCCTGAACATGTATCTTGCCGACCACAAGGATGAGATGCCTTACGCCGGCCTGGTCGCCCCCGCTGGCAGCTACGCGAGCTGGGACAACCTGCTCGACGGTTACCTTGGCGGCTCCCTCACGCGTGGCCAGATGAACTGGGTGGCCGTGGAGGTGAACGCGAACCCGGCCGCAGCCAACAACCCCGGCCCAGGGAAGGTGCTCAAATGCCCCTCCGACACCACGCCCTACCGCAGGGACTGGGCGCATCGCCGGTGGAAACGCTCCTACTCGATGCCAAGCTACCGGAACTACAGCGGCAACAGCTTCTGGACCGCACAGGGCTCCGCGCAGAACTGGCCTCCTTCGGCCGCATCCCAAACGGGCGTCGGCATGGTTTACCAGCTCAATGGCGGGAGATTTGGCAATGGCACCTTTGATGCGACGTGGAACATCACTGACGAGGAGGTCGCGGCCAATGGTGGCAGGCACTGGCACAACATGACCATCCGCACCATGCCCGCAGTCGGTGCATCCCTGGTGCTGAACCAGGCGGAAACCATTGCCATGACGGAGCGACCGGACACTTATGAGGGCTACAATGGTTACTGGGTGGCCTGGATCGACGGGCCATGGTGGAGTTCCGGCCGAAGGTGGCATCTGGCCAATGTTGATCACAATGCCAACCATGGCGGAACAGGTGGGAGCAGCTGGCCTGAATACATCCGCAAATACCACAACAACTCCTTCAACTATGTCTTCGTGGACGGGCATGTGGAGTTCCTTGATCCCAACGCCTCGCAGTCACAGCTGACGTCGCACCGAAGCACGCCGCCCACCTATGATCGATTCTTGACGATCAGCTCCAAGGACTGACACAGTGCGCTGACATACGGACGAGAACGGGGCAGGCTTGATCGCCTGCCCCGTTCTCATGTGGACAGATGCGGAAGCGCCCTCAGCTCAGGGCCGCGCGTTCAGCGGCAAACAGTTCACCAATTCTCGGCAGCGCCTCGGCCGCATTGATTTCCCCCTTGTCCATTTTGGCGACGAGGGATTTCTGGGCGAGGTAGTCCTTGTTCACGATGCCCGCCTTGCTCTGGAGCATGCGCCAGGCTTTGCGACGCTCGACGGCAAACAGCACCATCTGGCGGCTGACGGCGAAGAACCGCATCTTGCCGTTGATCTCGGCCTTGATGAAGCAGCCGAAGTTCGGGACGAAGCTGCGGTGGGATTTGTCAAACACACGCCGGTGGATCACATCGTCCTGCGTGATCAGCAGCAGCATGTCGTCGAAGGGAACCAGCTTTTTCGCCTCATCCTCCGTGACCGCCTTCACATGTTTGCGGAAGCGCCCTTCTGTAATGGCCCAGTGGGCGACGCCGAAGTTGTATTCCTCGCCGTTGCTGAATTTGGCGCGCCACCAGTCACGGTCTGTATTGGGATTGCCCTTCAGGTCGAAGGCCTCCTGTGAAGTTTCGCCCTTGCGCGGGTTGTAAACGAACTCGGGCATGCCGCGCGCGTCGCGGACCATCTTGGCCTGGTCAGCGCTCATGTTGTCACCCACGCCATGTTCGGGCTGGCAGGTGGTGTAGCACTGGAAGAAGGCCGTGCCGCGATACTCGATGCCATCGAGCATGGCCTTGTAGAGCTTGGCGGCGTT
>CAYQCZ010000130.1:0-9471 GCA_964415955.1 uncultured Verrucomicrobiota bacterium
GGCCCTGCTGCTGGCCGCTGCGGCGGCCGGTCTTCTGCCTTTCCTCGTCCTGCCCCTGGTGCAGGCCTCGCAGGACTGGCACGGGTTTGGATTCTGGGACACGCTGAAGTGGGCGCTGGCAAACCAGCGCATGGCCATGTTCCGCGAGAAGGGCTGGCTGCTCTGTCCCCTGCCCGCCATCGCGGGGTTGATCTGGATGGGCATCCGGTGGAGCACGCACAGCGGGGAGGTCAGCGGCTTGAGCCTGCGTCTGAGCGCCGCCATGCACCAGTTCATTCCGTTCGTCCTGCTGGCGGTGAATGTCCTTTTCCTGTTCGACCTGCCGGCCAGCCCGCGTCAACTGATGCCGCAGCACAGCTTCCTGCCGCTTTACTTTCTGGGCGCTCTGGTGACGGGTTATTGCGTGGGATATTTCCTGCTGATTGGTTCAGGCGCCGGCGATGCCGGAAGGCGGCGTCCTGGAGGCTTCGGCGTGCTCACGGAAAAGCTCAACATGGCACTTGGATGGGGGGCGCTCGTCCTGCCGCTCGTGCTGCTCTGGCAGAGCATGCCGGGAATCGCCCGGGCGAAACAAAGTCCCTTGCGTGACATCTCCGCGCGCCTGACGGAGGGCCTGCCGGACAAGC
Source organism: uncultured Verrucomicrobiota bacterium (assembly GCA_964415955.1). Lineage (GTDB taxonomy): Bacteria > Verrucomicrobiota > Verrucomicrobiia > Limisphaerales > CAYQCZ01 > CAYQCZ01. The sequence continues at coordinate 627 of CAYQCZ010000130.1, forward strand.
CATCCATCGTGCTTGCAGACAATCCGGTGTATCTCCTGCTGGCGCAGGCGGATTACGCCCGGCGCGGGGTGGCCTTCCCGCATGCGCCGGTCAGCACCCGTTCACTGGAAAGCCCCAGCTACCACAAACTGCTGGAGCAGCGCCATCCAGCCCTGTGGAAGAACCAGTTTGCCGATGACAGGTGGAAAGACGGCATTCCTTCCCTTGCGCTTCTTGCAGCCCTTGCCAGCCAGGCCGGGGACACCGACATCCATTATCTTCATCCCAGCTTCGGGTATTACTTCGAGGTGTTCCATTTCAAGCCCATGGGATTGACCGGCAGACTTGAGAAATACCCGCCGGGGTCCGTGGGTCCGCCGGCTCTGCCCCTGGCAGATGTCGCGGCCAACCAGGCCTTCTGGGAATCCATCCCCCCCCCGCGATGGCACATGCCTCCGGCAGAATCAAAGCGACCTGCCGACGGCCTCATCGCGGGGCAGATCGTGTCCCGCGCGGCCAATGAGTGGGGCGTCCAGCAGCAACGTGCCGGAAGGCTCGCCGATGCGCGTCCGGTGTTTGAGGTGGCGCTTGCCTACCATCCTTCCAACAAGGCGGCGGCCATCAATCTGGCCGTGAACACGGAGTTGCAGGCCCGCCGCTCCACCGTGCTGTCCTCCGTCCAGAATGCCGCCGAGGCCTTTGGCGAAGGACGCGGATGGCAGGAGGCGCTCAATGATTTTGGCAGTTATGACGAACCGAGGCTTTGTTACAGCCTGGGCGTGACTTTTTCCTCCACGGGCCTGTCCCGTCAGGCAGCGATGCTTTTCGGCAGGGCCAGGGAACTCGACCCCACCAACGCCGTCTATCATCTGGCTGAGGCGGAAATGTTCCTCAAGGGCAACATGCCCGACCGCACTCTTGCCTCCATTCAGTCCCTGAAACAGACCGGACTGCTTGCAGGGCTTTCCACGACGAACCTGGTGCTGGCCGCGCGTGTGGAGGCCATGGCGCACCTGTCCAAAACCAACACCACCCAGGCCGCCGCCGTGCTGCGTTCTGTCGAGGGCAGGATCGGACGCATTCCCATTCTGCTGGATGTCATCGTGGAAATCATGTCCGCCTCCGGCAACCACGCACAGGCGCTCCAGGCGCTGGATGAACTGCTGGCGCAGGCACCCGCCCCGGAGAACAGGGTGCTGCAGAAGGCGTTCCTTCAGACACAGCTCAAGCAACATGAGAAGGCCATCGAGACAGCCAGCCTCGTCCTCACCAGGAACCCTAAGAGCACCGGGGCACTGGAACTCCGTGCCATGAATGCGCTGGAACTCAGGCGTTTCGCTGAAGCCCGTGCGGACTATGAGGCGCTGGATCGTCTCCAACCGGCCGGCTCAGCCTCGCAGCTCGGGCTGGGCGAATTGAACCTTCGCGAGGGGAACCTCGCCGTGGCGAAGACCCGCTTTGAGACCGTGCTCAAACGCGTCCCTGCAGGCTCACGGGAAGCCGCACTGGCCAGACAGCGGCTCGAGGAGATTCGCAAACGCACCCCTTGATCGATGCGTGTCATCCACATCATTACACGCCTGATCGTCGGCGGAGCGCAGGAAAACACCGTGGCGTCCGTGTTCGGACTGGCCGACCGCCACAAAATCGACTGCCGTCTGTTTTCCGGGCCGAGCACCGGGCCGGAAGGAACCCTGGAACCCCTGTTTGATGCACGCCCCGGACTGCTGACAGTGATCCCGAACCTCATCCGCCCCGTGTCTCCGTGGGCCGACTACAAGGCCTTTCGGGAAATGCTGAAACTGCTCCGCTGGCACAAGCCCGACGTAGTGCATACGCACAGCGGCAAGGCGGGCTTCCTCGGACGCCTCGCCGCGCGCAGGGCGCGCGTGCCGGTGATCATCCACACCGTGCACGGTCCATCGTTCGGACGGTTTCAAGGAGCGCGGCAGAACTGGACCTACCGCACCGCGGAAAAGGTGGCCGCCCGATACACGCACCATTTTGTGACCGTGGCCAACGCCATGACCGAGCAGTATCTGGCCGCTGGCATTGGCCATCGCGAGCAGTATTCCCGGGTGTTCAGCGGTTTCCCGCTGGAGCCTTTCGTCAAGGCCGGAAACAAGGCTGCCATCCGCGAAAAACTCGGGCTCAAGCCGGACGATTTCGTAGTGGGCAAAATTGCCCGCCTGTTCGAGTTGAAAGGCCACGATGATCTTTTTGCCGTTGCTCCGGGCATCGTCGCCTCCTGCCCGAGGACGGTTTTCCTGCTGGTGGGCGACGGTCCATGGCGTGAGCGCTTCGAGAACACCGTGCGACGGCTGGGGTTGGACGAGCATTTCATCTTCGCCGGTCTCGTGCCGCCCGCGGATGTCCCGGATTACGTGGGGGTGATGGATGCACTTGTGCATCTCTCTACGCGTGAGGGACTGCCACGCGCGCTGCCCCAGGCACTGGCGGCGGGCAAACCCGTGGTCGCCTACGATTGCGACGGGGCGGGCGAGGTGTGTGTTGATCAGGAAACCGGTTTCCTGATCAGGCCGGGAGATCTCCAGACGCTCGGCAGCCGCGTGGTGCAGCTTGCCGGAGACAGCGCGCTCAGGCAGCGCCTTGGCGCCCGCGGACAGGCCATGGTGAAGGAATGTTTCCCGGTGGAGCGGATGGTCGATGAACTGCATGCCCTCTACCAACGACTGCTGAAACAGTGAGCTTCCCCTTCAACGCCTATGCGCTGGCCCTGCTCAGTTCGTTCCTGCTGAGCGCCGCAAGCCTGCCCCTCTGGCGACGTTGGTGTCTGCGCACCGGCCATGTCGATGACCCCGGTCACCGCAAAATCCACCACGAACCCATCCCGCTGGCCGGCGGACTGGCCGTGGCCACGGGCTTTCTCCTGCCCATTGCAGGTGCCACACTGGTCCTGATCATCACCTCGCGGTTCGGAGACGGATCAGGTGTGGGGCTTCAGGCCGGGACCACGCTTTTCCAGTCCTTTGCACACGGGCTTGGGGCGCGCTCCCTTCAACTGGCGGCCATCATCGCCGGTGCGTCGGGCATGGTGGTGCTGGGCTGGCTGGATGACAGGCATGAACTCAAGGCCGGCCCGAAGTTCGCCGGCCAGTGCCTCATCGCCCTGCTGGTGGCGGCGTCCGGCGTGCGCATCACGCTGTTCGTTCCAAGCCTTCTGTTCAGCTATTTCGTGACTGTTCTCTGGATGCTCACGCTCATCAACGCGTTCAACTTCATGGACAACATGAACGGGCTTTGCGCCGGGCTCAGCGCGCTGGCGTCATTCTTCTTCGCATTGTCCGCAGCGGTTCATGGTCAATACCTCGTCGCATCGCTGGCGCTGCTGGGCGCGGGCAGCATGCTGGGCTTTCTCCCGTATAATTTTCCACGGGCGTGCGCGTTTCTTGGGGATGCCGGCAGCCACCTCGCCGGCTACCTCATGGCCGTGCTGGCGATCCTGCCACACTTCTATTCGGAAACGCATCCGAACCGCCTCGCCGTGCTGAGCCCCCTGCTCATCCTGGCGGTGCCGCTGGCCGACATGGCGTGGGTCGTGTGTCTGCGAACGTGGATGGGGAAACCCTTCTGGGTTGGAGATACAAACCACCTTTCACACCGGCTTGTCCGGCGCGGCATGAGCAAGGCCGCCGCTGTGCTCATCATATGGCTGATGGCCGCCGTCTGCGGGAGTTTGGCCCTTCTGCTCTGACCCGCGACAGCCTCACCCTTCGCCGCTCATGATGGAGTCAATGGCTCCGACCCAGCACGCGCCCCGCAGGAAATGGCTTTCACCTTCAGGGCCGGACTGCGATTCGTCCGCCATGAGATGCAGAATGTCCCCCAGGGATTCGGACTGAAACAGGGCCTGCACAGTCTTGCGCAGGTCCACCACACCATCCTCAATCGAGTGTCTCGGAAACACCGCCGCATTCACATGGGCAAACAACTGCGAACTCCCATGGACGGGCTGGAACAAACCTTCAAGTTCCGCAGGCGGGCTGGTCGTGACCACCCCCGTCACCAAGGAAAGCACCCTGTGGGACATGCGTTGCGGTTCGCCGCTCAAGGATTTGCGCACGTCCCGGAAGCTCAGCGGCGCCTCAAGATTTTTCAGATCGCCAATGGATCGTTTCAGCCCCACTCCCAAAAGGCCTGCGGATTCGGCGAGCATCACAAAACCGGCCGCCGAAGCACCCGCTGCGCCCAGGGCTGTCTCTGCGATTTCAGACAAGGGCACCCTGCCGGGGTCCGGCTTGGCATCAAAACGCAGCAGGCGGCTGAACGCCCCCTGGCACCACAACCCGTAAAGCACATTCAACTCCGGCACCCAGTCCCCTTCGGAGACCATGTATTCAGGCACATCCGTGCCGTCGGTTGGCTGATAGGCTGCCGCACCGGACACGGCGATGAATTCCCCGTGCCGCCCGCGGCACTCATCATACACGCTGCCGAACGCGCCAAGCCCGAGCCCGAATGTCGAATCCGGAAACACCAGATTGCGCGTGTCATTGCCACGGATGAGGCCGCTCCGGATGCCTGCCGGATTCCCCACAAAGGCGCATTGCAGACTGGCGGCAGGCCCCAGATCGTGAATGTGAAAAATTCCGTTTTCGGTCGGCCGTTCCTCAATATCGCCCGGGACCAGGCTGGCATCATCAACCGCCGTGCCCACCAAGTCCCCCAGTCCCGCCATGTCGAGAATGGCCATGGCTGAAGATGAGGGCTGGACAATTTCCAGCCGGCCGCCTTTTGCCTGGACGATTTTCACGCCGGTGATCAGTGCGCGAATCCCCGCCGAGCTGAGATAATCCACACCACCCAGATGCAACCGGACATTCCTGGCGCCCTGGTCAAGGACGTAACCGATGGCATCCCGCAGGTGGTCGGCCCAGAATGTGTCCACGCGACCCTGCACGCGAAGTTCCGCCGTAAGACCGAGGAGTGTGGTGCCGATTTGCATGCCTTTGATGGCCTCAGAATGATTTGCCTCTGGGGATGACTGAATGTTACTGGCATGGAGAACCGTGAGCCAGACGAAAAAGATGCGGGACACGGGAAGTGGAGGTGGTGCCCCGGCCAGGACTCGAACCTGGGACCAATTGATTAAGAGTCAACTGCTCTACCAACTGAGCTACCGAGGCAACCGAAAGGCCGCGAAGATGCAGAAATTCCCGTGTGCTTGTCAATATCCGCAGGGAGAAAAATATACATGCCGATTTGACTCATTTGGATGTCCATGGCTCAGCAACACCCCTTTTTTGAATTACAACGCATGACCATGAACGACAAAGGCCCCTGAAGTGCGCTTGATGGATTCCCCCATGCACCCGATCATGCCGCACCATGAAACGCCAAGGAAGCCGCCAGCCTGACGCACCAGAGGTCAAGGTTAGTGAAATAACCTATGACTCGGAATATGCTGCTTGGTATCTCACCACCAGCAAAGGGCGCATCGCCCGGACAAGGTCCATCATGGAGGGCCGCATCATGGTGAACCGGGATTTGGACAAGAAGGGGCGCACCCTCGGCATTGAAATCATCGGAGTGAAGAGGCGGTATCTCGGGAAAGTCCGCAAGCTGGCGTCCCTGCCCCCATCTACCAAACTGCCGTCCATCACCCTCCTTGGCCCGGCCACCCAGCTCTAAAATTGCCGGGGAACTGCCAGGAAACCACCACCGGACACCCGAACGCGCACCGATGGCACACGGTCACACATTTGCCGCACGGTTCCCGTTCCCTGTTACCCTCATTTCAGGCGAAAATGAGGGGTGTTCACCTTTGAAACGTACGGGACTGCCATGCGCTGTTTACGGATGCCTGGTTGACTAAACCCAAATATGGCAGACAATGGGCAATATGGCAGCCAGCAATACTCTTGGTAAGAGGCGCACGGTCAGATTCTCCATCGAAGATGACCGGCGCATTGAAGCCTTTGCACACATGGTCAACAAGCCCGTCAGTGAAATCATCCGGGAAAAGGTCATTCAATCCATACCCGAAGGCGGCAAGACAGCATCCGAATGGATACTGGACACGGCAAAAACACCCGCCCCGCAGCATCGCCCGGACGCTTCCCGTGATGCGTTCCGCAAAGCCTACACCGAAAGGCACAAGTGAAGGCCATACTCGACGCCGGACCGCTGATTGCGGCATGGAACGCGGACGATCAGCATCACAGATGGGCAATTGATCTGTTCAAGAGGTTCAGCGGGCCGTTCTACACCAGTGAAGCCGTGCTTTGCGAAGTTGCCCACATGACCGGCAGAGATGCCAGCATCATGGAAGGGGTTCAATCGGGCCGGTTGATTGTTGGATGCACGATCACGGAAGATGCGAATGCCATCCAAAGAGTCCTTGAATCCTACGATTTCGCAGACATGGCAGATTCATCCATCGTGGCCATCAGTGAAAAATGGCCAAGGCTTCCGATTCTCACAACGGACAACAGGCATTTCAAAAGTTACCGCCGTGAGGACAAATCTGCCCCGCCCTTGGAAACTCCCTGAAACAACCTCCCTGCCAGTTTCGCGCCGCTTGCTTCCTTTCCACCGGCAGCCGTTGGAGGGTGTGATTAAAAGTGGGTGAGGACTGTTGCAGACGGATCATACTTCCGGAGTGCGGTCATCTTGGCCACAGAAACGTGGAAGGAACGGAGATGTGACCATTTCCAAGCTCATTTGCAATGTCAGGCCTTCTGCGCCTTGGAATGGCGCACTCCGATTCGTGCAGCCCAACCTCACCCGCTTTTAACCACACCCGTCGTTGGACGTCACTGGTGGTTTGGCTTTGTATTCGCCGCCCATGTGCTAGTTTCCAGCCGTGAGCGTTGAGCGGTTATTGATCCAACAGCGCAGGGCGCAGAGGGTCTTCATGGTCGCCCAGTGGTCTTTGGGCATCGTGTTGTTCATGGCGGGCATCTTCTTCCCCGTGTGCTGGCTGCTGATGCTTTACGTCATGGCACAGGATCCACGCGACGCCTGAACCGGGCGGGCCACACTCTCGCGCCACTCGCTTCTTGGTAAACCGCTCAGTCCAGCACTTTCCTCAGTCGCTCTGCGTGGCCGCGAACCTCGCCTTCGGCTTCCAGTCGCTCGAATTGAGGATGCGAGAAAACTGGTGACTGCACTGGTGTTTGCCCGCGTTCCTGCGCCCAATCCTTCAGCAGGCCGGCGGTGGATGCGACCATCCTGTTCATCTCGTCCAAGGCACGTTCCAGCGCTTCCGAGTCCCGACGCGGCCAGAAATCGCCCTCGTCATTGATGTCCACTCTCAATCCCGTGGATGTTGCGGCCGCCAGAAGATCAACAACCGCAGTGTGGCAGCGGAGGAAATGTTCCCGTCCATGAAGGCTTGCGTATTGTGTCTTGCAGAAGCCTTTCAGCCGCCATCCGCCTCTGTTGTAACAACAGAGCCCAAGCCACAACGGTTCGCAGCCCCGTCCCACCGTCACTTCAAACAGGTGACCGCCCACGGGCCGCACCTCATCCGCCGTGAAGGACTGGGGCTGGCCGCGCACCGGACGCGTGCGCCACTCGCTGGCATGACGGCGCGCGCGGGGATCGAAGCCCATGGCCCCCACGGTTTCGATCCGGCCCTGGCGCTTGAACCGAAGTGCCAGCTTGCGCACTTCCTCCGACGCCCAGCGCGCCTGCAAGTCGTCCATGCCCTCGGCAGTCCGGGCGAGTTTCAAATGGTAATGAATGGTCAGGCCCATGCTTCAAATCAATTCCCCTTCCGCCTTTCCTCTTTGGACTTTGGGCTTTTTAACCTTGGCGGCTTTGGCTTCCTCAGCGGCACGTTCGAGGTTCAATGCAAGCAGGCGTTCGCGGATTTGTTCATCCACGGTCTTTTCGTATTCGGCAAGGGCTTGGGCGAATCCTTCGGGGCCGGCATCAAGCTGGATGCATCCGCCGTCCTTGAAATCGTAAAGAGTTCCCTTCTCGGCATCTTTCAATGCCTTGGTCAAATCCTGCCAGCCGTAGGCGGCGGCGCGGTCGAACACAAGCGGCCATGCGCGTCGCCTCACGGTGGTTTTCCAGCGGCCTGAAGCGGGATGATGAACAGCAGGAATCAGGCGGGGTGCAACGGGGTGCAATGAAGGATACAACGCGCCAACGACGTGGAGCTCCAGAGCCGGTTTGGACGAGGTGTGCTTGATGTCTTTCATCCCACCTCAGCACAGCGCAAAAGTCGATCGGTGTTCAGCCGGAAATCCCGGCGTTCATCCCCAACCACTTACACCAGCAGAGAAAAAGGCCCTGCGGCGCTCTCACATCCATGCACTTTGCCTATTGATTGATGCGCCCTGATTTGGTGACCTCTCGCGTTGTTCAACGATTATGGGCAAAGAATTCAGCATCCAACCCCGCGAAGTGCCGCCTGTGGAAACCCGTTACCGGCGGATTGCCACCCCGTTGCCGCATCCAGACTCCGTCCCGACCCTTGAAAGGCTGCGCAGGTTCGAACCCCAGTCCATGCGCGGCCAGCCTCCGATTGTCTGGGATCGGGCCGAGGACATCTTCGTCTTCGACAAATACGGCAACCGCTGGCTCGACTGGTCCAGTGGCGTGCTGGTCACCAACGCCGGGCACTGCGCACCGGAGGTCAAGCAGGCCATCCTGGACCAGGTCAACAGCAACCTGCTGCACAATTACGTTTTCCCCAGTGAAGAACGCGCCGACCTGGCGGAACACCTCGCACGCGTCGCACCGGACGGGTTGAAAAAGGTCTTCCTGCTGACCACGGGCTCGGAGGCAACCGAATGTGCGATCAAGCTCAGCCGCGCCCACGGCATCAAGGTGGGCGGACAGACAAAGATCGGCATCATCGGCTGGGAACGCGGATTTCATGGCCGCACAC
>CAYQCZ010000131.1:0-9438 GCA_964415955.1 uncultured Verrucomicrobiota bacterium
GCCACTCTCATCATAATGACTTCGACTGACCCTTCGCTTAACTCCGGCCCCTGGTGGAAGCTTCTGAATCGTTATCACTGGTTCGTGCTGATTGTGGCCGCGTTGGGATGGCTCTTTGATTGTCTGGATCAACAATTGTTCCTTCTTGCCCGGATGCCTGCCATGCGGGATCTGCTGCCTGCAGGCACCAGCGCGGCGGAATTGAACAAATATGCCGGTTATTCAACGGCGATCTTCGTGCTGGGATGGGCCACCGGTGGCTTGATTTTCGGTGTTCTTGGCGACCGCATCGGGCGTGCAAAGACCATGATGATCACCATCCTTGTTTATTCTCTGTGCACCGGGCTCAGCGCGTTGTCCAAGGGCTTCTGGGATTTCGCTTTTTACCGGTTTATTACTGGATTGGGAGTGGGTGGCGAGTTTGCCGTCGGTGTCGCCCTGGTTGCAGAGGTGATGCCCGACAGGGCGCGGCCCCATGCTTTGGGATTGTTGCAGGCGCTGTCTGCGGTCGGAAACATAAGCGCTGCGCTGGTGGAGTTCGGCCTCAGCACGATGGAACGCGCCGGAAGCATGCCGGAATCCGTGGCCAAATGGCGGATCATGTTCATCATCGGTGCGGTGCCTGCCTTTCTTGCGCTGATCGTCCGGTGGAAGCTGAAGGAGCCCGAGCGCTGGCAGAAGCTGAAGGATTCCGGCCAGCTGTCCAAGGACGCGGGGTCTTACCGCGCCTTGTTCCGGCATCCGCGCTGGAGGAAAAATGCCCTGATCGGCCTGGCTCTGGCCTGCGCAGGAGTGATTGGCTTGTGGGGCATCGTTTTCTTTGTGTTTGATCTGGTGGGATCCGTGATGACCAAGGAACTTTCCGCACAGGGGCTTGAGGGGGCCGATCTTGCCGGTGCCGTTGGACAGTGGAAAGGGAAGACCTCTCTCATGCTGAATGTGGGCGCCTTTCTGGGAATGCTTGCATTCACCAAGTTCACTCAGATGACCAGCCGCCGCCTGGCATTCACGGTCGCCTTCATCGGTGCGATGGTTTCGACGTCCGTGGTCTTCTGGATGTTGCGGTCACCATGGCATATTTACGTGCTGGTGCCCGTCATGGGCTTCTTCATGCTGGGAATCTTTGGCGGGTATGCGATTTATTTTCCGGAGTTGTTTCCCACCTCGCTGCGCAGCACCGGCACGTCGTTCTGCTACAACGTGGGCCGTTTTCTGGCCGCTTCCGGGCCTTGGACCATCGGCCTCCTCAGCAGCAAGGTGTTTCATGACACAGAGGAACCGCTTCGTTATTCCGGGCTGGCCATGTGCTCGATATTTCTCCTGGGGTTGGTCGTGATACGATACATGCCCGAGACGAAGGATCATCCGCTTCCCGAGGATGAGCGGGGGTTTGCTCACTGAGCATGCTTTTTACCTGTGCCTGCCGGCTGTGGCTTCCGCCAGTTCTTCAGCCGGATAGGTCCATATTTCCGCCAGGGTCGGATGATAGTGGGGCATGACGGCGAGTTCATGGACTGTCATGTGCTTGCACATGGCCGTGACGATTTCGTGAATCAACTCACCGCCAAGAGGGCCCGCGCAAGCACCGCCGATGATCTCTCCCGAAGAGGGGTTGGCCAGCAGTTTCACGAAGCCATCCATCGCGTCCATGATCATCGATTTGCCATGGTCGCCAAAGGGGTGACTGGCTGATTTGTATGGAACCCCCCTGTTGATCGCCTCCTTTTCGGTCAGTCCAACGACTGCCACCTGGGGATCGGTGAACACCACGCTGGTCAGCAGGCGGTAGTCCATGCTGCGCGGATCGCCGGGATGGGCGATGTTGTGCGCCGCAGTTTCGCCCTGCAGGATGGCGATGTGGACGATCTCGTGAGGGCCGGTGCAGTCACCCGCTGCAAAGATGTGCGATGCGCTGGTGCGCATCTGGGCGTCGGTCACAATGCGGCCTCGGTCGGTTTTTACGCCGCATCGGTCCAGGTTCAACCCGCTTGTATTCGGGGAACGCCCCAGTGCGTGCATGATCTCCGAAGCTTCCACGGATTTCACCCCTCCTTCGTGCTCGAAAACCACCTTCTTGCCCGTGTTGGTCCGCCCGGCACCGATCAGTTTCGTGCCAGTAAAGACCTGGATGCCTTCTTTTTGAAAGACGGTCCTGATGACATCGGCGGCGTCTGTGTCAAAACCGCTCAATAATTGTGGGCTGCGCTGGACCACGCTGACACGCACTCCGAATCGTGCGAAGAACTGCGCGAATTCACAGGCAATGGCGCCGCCACCAAGAATCACGATTGAATCCGGCAGCTCCTTCAAACTGACGGCGTCATCACTCGTGATGTAGCCAGCCTGTTCCAGGTCGCTCAGTGGGGCAGGGGGCACCACCGATCCCGTGCTGATGATGAAGTGTTCCGAAGTTATCGAAACTCCGCTGTCCAGGGCCAGGGTATGCGCATCTTCAAAGCGGGCGCTGGCACGTATGAATGCAAAGCGTCCGTCTTCCAGTTGCTTGCGACGGTAACCTGCGAAGTCGGCGATCATCGCGTCCTTGCGCGCCATGACCTTGCTGAAATCAAATCTTCCGCTGCTGTCCTCCATGCCCCAGACGTGTGCCTTGAGTCCTGTGTGCCTCACCTCGGCTGCGTGCAGCATCGCCTTGGTGGGCATGCAGCCGCGCAGGATGCACAGTCCGCCAACCTCGTTCCCGCCCTCGACGACCGCAGTTTTCAACCCGGCTGCCACGGCAGATCGTGCCGCAGCATAACCACCGCTGCCGCCGCCCACGACGACAAGATCGAATTCGCAAGCGCGCTGATGTGGCAAGGTGGAGTTGATGCTGTCCGCCGGGGCTATGGGGGGGGTTATTCCGACTGGGGGCCTTTTGCGGCACGTTCGCTCTGCACCTTGCGGGAGATCAAGGCGATGGCCCGGCGTGTCTTGAGTTCCTGGGCGTTCAAATCGTTCCCGTTGGCCAGCCGGTTCATGTGCTTCTCGATGTTCTGGATGGCTTCCAGCGAGACATCAAGCTTCTGCTTGATGGTCTCCCCGTCTTCGGCCTCGGCATCAAGATAGCTCAGGACATCCTGCTCCAGCGACGTCATGAACACCTTGAGCTTTTCCCTGTCTGATGTGTGGTCGAGCAGTTCCTTGACCTCCGCCTGATGCAGTGCCAGGAAATCGTCCAGATGCTTGCCGAACTCCTCGGAGTGCCGGGCCAGGTTGTCCACGAGAGCCTCCTCGACCTTGACCTCCAGTTCGTTCCTCCAGGCAGGCAGACCTTCGATGATCTTGTCCGGGATGTCGCGGACCATGGCGGGGACATCCTGCCTTATCTTGTCGGCGATTTCGTTTGCGTGCATGTCCACCCGTTCGGACAGCATGCTGGTGGCCACGGCGGCCACGTTTTTGGGTTCCATGAACCCCGTAAAATAGTAGGTGATGAACCCCATGTATCCGCCCACCACCGCGAGGAGGATGATGGCGGTCCACTTGGCCCGATTCATGGCCTTGCGCGCCTTGGCCAGTTCATCCGTGACGAATTGAGTGGCGATCTTTCCGCCGGCGTCCACACGCATCGGCTGTTCCTTGGGGTCTGGGTTGGACTTGGAATCGGTGCTCATTTGGCCTCCTTCCTGGCGGGCTGCGCCTTGTTGGTTTTGCTGTCGGACGCCGTTGGGGTTGCATTGGTGGATGATCGGTCAAAGACTTGCAGCTCCTCCCTCAGCACGTCGAATACTGTCAGTGCGATTTCCCATGAGGTGGCCTCCTCCTTGGGATCGACCTTCTCCGTTTTCTGGATGGTTTCAATGTGGGTGAAAATGTCATTGAGCGCCTTGATGTGCTGGCCAAACAGCACCTGGGAAAGGTGATCCACGGAGGCCTCGGATTCCTTCACGATGTTGTCCACCAGTGTGGAAACCTTGTCTTCAGTCACGCCCGGGAACATCTTCTGGAGTTTGGCCTCCCTTCTTTTGAATTCACTTCCAAAAGTCTTGGCCAGCACATTGCTTCCGCGCTGGGGAACGTTGACCTTGAGGGCTTCAAGTTCCTTGTTGAAAGCTTCCATGATCTCGGGGGCGCGCTCGGTTGCCTTGTCCACCTCCTTCTTCAATTCCTTCTGCAGGTCGGTCATGGTCCGCTGTGCGATTTGCTTGACCGGAGGAATCACCTGGTCCTCTACGCCGCTTTTCAGTTCCTTGAGCAGGATGTCCTGCGTCGGCCCGGGCTTGGCGAGTGCGCTGACGCTGTTGACGATCAGCAGCACGCAGGTGACGACAATGGCGAGGATGCCCACGACCATGCCCAGGCGCCAGTTGCGCGTTTGGGCGCGCAACAGTGCGATCTCCTCGATCTGCGCTTGCATGGGGTCAGGTGTTGTCTGGCTCATAGTTCAATTGGAGGACACGGTTTGGCACGTCAGCCAATCTTTTCTGCGGTTCCAGGGGCTGGAATGACGGCGCAATCCCTCGATACGACAAGTGGAACCGGATTGACGGACAGCTTCTTAACGGAGCGTTCCAGCCGTTGTCAATCTTTCCGGCTTGCAGGAAGAACATTCCACGACTGTTTTGGGAACATCGGGCGTAAGTGCGGTTAATCCTGCTCCACGTGAAGCCCGTGACGGGGGCTTTTCCTTCTCGATCACGAACAAGGCTTCAAACCGTGTCCTTCTTGCTGACATGGACCCACGCATGCACTCAACATCCGGGATGCGGCGGGTGCTCCCGGTCATCTTGATTGCACTGTTCCGGCTCTGGGCTGCGATGCCCGCCTTCAGCCCCTCGCGCAAATCGGAGTGCGACCATCCGTGCAGGGGCGGCGGAGGCGCAAATGAAAGGTCACGAAGCCATCGCGTCAAAATCTCGGCACTCCATCGCGTCGGAAACGACCACGGACACACAATTCACGTTGCACGCAATGCAGGTGGGGGATTCATCGTTGCACGCGTTGACGTCTCCTCAAACTCCTGTTGCTATGGATGCATGAAACCTCTCTTGCCCGCCGCGTTCGCGGTGCTCATCGCATTCATTTCCAGTGCTCAGGAATTCCAGGCCGGATTCGGGCGGATGGATGTCACGCCCGACAAGCCGGTGCGACTGGCGGGTTATGCCTCGCGCAACAAACCTCATGAAGCTGTCGAGCAGCGCATTGATGTGAAGGCCCTGGCGTTGAAGGCTGCCGACGGACAGACGACGCTCATTCTCACAGCAGACACCATTGGCACGCCCCGCTGGTTCAACGATGCGCTGGCCGACCGCATCGAGCGTGAACTGAAAGTGGTGATCGCTCATTTTCTGTTTTCGTGTTCGCACAGTCACAGCACGCCGGTGATCTCAGGATGTCTTGAGGACATGTATGGACTGGAGGGTGATGAAGCCGCGGCGGCGAAGGAATATACGGCGCAATTTCTGGAACGGTGCTTCAAGGCCGCCCAGTCCGCAGTGAACGACCTTGCACCGGCGAAACTCTCGCTCGGTCGTGGCAGCGCGGCGTTTGCCGCCAACCGGCGGCACTTCGGACCCAAGGGCGTGGGGTTTGGTGTGAATCCGCAGGGTGTCGTGGATCATGAGGTGCCGGTGATCCGCATCCAGGGCGCCGATGGTGCGTTGCGCGGGGTGCTGCTGGGCTATGCCTGCCATTGCACGACGCCGGGCGCGGACTACGCCGTGTGCGGTGACTGGGCGGGTTTCACGAAGGAATATCTGGAGCTGACCTATCCCGGGACGACGGCCATGGTTGTGATTGGTTGCGGGGCGGACCAGAACCCGAATCCACGCGCAGGCCATCTCTACTGCCGCCAGCATGGTCTGGCACTGGCCGGAGCCGTGGCACGCGTGTTGAACGAACCCATGAAACCCTTGCGGGGGCCGGTTCGGGCGGCGTTTGACCGCGTGGAACTGCCGATTGATGCGATTCCGGACAAGGACCATTACGCATCCAAGGCCGCCGACAAGAATCCATCAGTCGCCCGATACGGAGCACGTTACCTGGGAATGCTGGAGCGCGGCGAAAAACTGATGACCAGCTATCCATGCCCTGTGCAGGTGGTGCGCTTCGGGAACGACTTCACACTCGTGGCGCTGGGTGGTGAGGTGGTGGTGGATTATTCGCATCGCATCCGGCGCGAACTCCCGGAGGACAACATCTGGGTGGCCGGCTATTGCAACGATGTGTTCGCCTATGTGCCATCAATGCGCATTCTCATCGAAGGCGGTTACGAGGCGGACTTCAACCTGATCTACTACGGAATCCCGACGCGGTTCGCGCCTGCCGTGGAAGACACGCTGGTGAGACGTGTCGTGGACCTGGTGAAGCAGACAAGGCCGTGATTTTGCAGGTCTGAGTTTCAGCTTCCCGCGAGATTCCTGGCCACGGCGAGGGTGCGCTCTGTCACCTCGGCGGGTTTTCCTTCGCCCTGAATTTCGTGCAGCAGCCCCGATTCCTTGTAGAAGCGGATCAGCGGGGTTGTCTGCCCAAGGAACGTGGCCAGACGTGCCTTCACAGTCGTCGGGTTGTCGTCATCGCGCTGGTATAGTTCCCCGCCGCACGCGTCACAGGTGTTTGCTGCTTTGGGCGGCTTGAACTGGCGGTGATAGGGCGTCTGGCAATGGCGGCAGATCAGCCGTCCACTGAGGCGGTTCACGATTTCCCCGTCGGAAACGTCGATGTAAAGCACGCCCTCCAGCCGCCTGCGCAGATGACCCATGATTTCAGCAAGGGCCTGGGCCTGCGGCAGTGTGCGCGGGAACCCATCGAGCACGAATCCGGCCTGGGTGTCCGGCCTGGCGAGGCGTTCGCGCACCATGGCCTCGGTCACATCGTCCGGCACAAGTTCACCACGATCCATGTAAGTCTTTGCAAGTTTGCCGAGGTCGGTCTGGTGCTTGAGATTCTCGCGGAACAGATCGCCTGTCGCGATGTGGGGCAGTCCGAGCGCCCTGCACAGTTGTTCAGCCTGTGTGCCTTTGCCCGAGCCGGGGCCGCCCAGCAGCACGAGGTCAAGACTGGGTCTTGCAGAGAGCGCCGTTTCAGGCGGCACCGGTTTGAGGTCGGTGACATCCTGCGGGTTGGCGAGCAGCGAGGCGGGCACCTCCCCCCGTGACACATGATCCAAGGTGGCCAGCAGCGCCGCCTTCACCTGCCTCACACTGCCTTCTCCTTCGAGAATCACCAGCCGATGGGACTTCTGATAGTAATCCAGCACGGGGCCGGTGGTGCGATGGAAGCTGCGCAACCGGGCGGCGACAATCTCCGGTGTGTCATCCGGCCGGCGGATCAATTCACCCTGGCAGCGGTCGCATTTGCCGGGATGGGTCGGCGGATGCAAAGAGTCGTGATAGGTCGCCTGGCAGAGGTGGCAGATCGTGCGTCCGGACAAACGCTCAATGATCGCTTCATCGGAGACCCGCAGATACACCACCAGATCGAGCGAGCGCCCCAGTTTCCCGAGCAGCTCATCCATGAATGAAGCCTGATATGCCGTGCGGGGGAACCCGTCGAACAGGATGCCGCGACGGTCATCCGTGGCCCGTATCCAAGACTGGATCATGGCATCCACCAGTTCATCGGGCACCAGCTCGCCGCGTTCAATGCAGGATTGGGCCAGCAGTCCGAGCGGTGTTTGTTGCTTGAGGTTCTCGCGCAGCAGATCACCGGTGGCGGCGTGGCGCATGCTGAAACGTTCCTCAAGCTCGAGGGCATGCGTGCCTTTGCCTGAGCCCGTGGGGCCGATGAGGGCGATGTTCATGATCGGGAAGGAAGTTCGGGCAAATCCTACTGCATCTTCATCCATGCGAACAGTCTCATCATGCCGCATCTGGCACGACAAGCTTCCGCCCTCCGGGCCTGCCTTCAGCCGGCATCCACGTGAAACGACGCATGGAGCAGCAGGTTCAACTCATGCACGGCCAGCGTCAGATCGGCGTAAGCGCCGGCGGCTTCCTCATCTGGAAATCCGGCCGCCATCCGGCGTGTTGTGCGTTGGAACCGTTTCGCGACCGGCAGGTGAACATCTGCATCGCCAGTGCGATCAAGCAGTTTGTGAATGCGTCCGGCCAGCCGCCGTGCTCTGGCGATGGTTCGCAGGGCCTGGGGGGTGTCGATGTCACCCGAAGCAACGCCGCGCAACTGGGCGCAATCAAACTCCCGGCATCTTACAGGCCTGTCCGCATACACGCGGCATTTGAGATCGGCGCACAAGGCGGCACAGGGCTGTGCGAGGATGCGTTTTGATTTTCCCCTGCTTATGTTCAGACCGGCTGCGATCAGCGGTGCGGTGTCGTCCTGAGAAAGCAGTTCCACGTCCCTGAATAGCACACCGTTGCAACACAGGCCGCATTGCAGGCAGAGCTGCTGGATGGCGGATGCGTGAGCGGACATGGGTTGGGTGTGATGGTTGCAGGCTGGCGCCCCCTGAGGGCGGTTCAATGGCCGCAGGTGCCGCGGGCATTCTCGGCGTTGCGTCCCTCCAGAAGCAGCCGGGCCTTTTCATAGCTTTTGCGTTGGAGGTAGTGGCGGAGATCGTGGTCGCCGCCTTTCGGCAGTCGCAAGGCCAGTTCATCCAGTCGCGCAAAGAGTGGAATCAGAATTGGCTTCGGTTGTGCCGTGGCCATGGAACGCACAGCCTGGTCCAGTGCCAGAAGCGTGTCGTAAATCTCGCGTTCAACGTCGTTCATGGCTGGTTTCATAGCGATTGCTGAGGAGGTTTCCAAGAAGTCTGATGCAGGCTCCAGAGGGCTTGCAGCTGGATTGTAGTGTTGGCATTTTTCGAGATGTGATTACCACCGAGGAGTCTGCTTACAAATACTGGGCGTTTATTGCCTACACACCAGATGGTGAGACCATGTCGGCCTGGCTGCATTCTAGCCTTGAAACTTTTGGCATACCGAAACTTTTTGTGGGCAAGCCAATCCCGAATGGCACAATTCCGAAACGATTGTTACCTGTTTTTCGAGATAAGGACGAACTGCCATTAGCTACGGGCAGTGATGATCAAATCTATTTTGCTCTGAGGCAGTCACGGCATTTGATTGTGGTTTGCACGCCTCAAAGCGCGGTATGTCCCAACATCGAAAAACAAATACGCTATTTCAAATCGCTTGGCCGAAATAACCAGATTACGTGTCTGACAGTTGGACCCAATCAAGCGGGCGACTCAAAGTCCACAAAAGTCCTTGTGCCAAAATCAGCCCAGGGGGCGATGGTGTTTGATTCAAAGAACATCCGTAAGGCCAAGCTTGCGATCATTGCGAGAATACTCGGACTGGGATTGGACGACCTAGTTCAGCGTGACTTGCAGCGAATGATGCGCCGGCAGCAGGTCATCTTGATAGGGACAGGCGTCCTGTTCGTTGTTTTCTCCCTCATGGCAGTGACAATATTTATCGAGAAGGGGGGTGTAAAAATCTTTCTGTAAATTGTCTTTCTTCCACTTGGCACCACCCC